>JAIOAS010000008.1:0-19363 GCA_019873725.1 Chloroflexota bacterium
ATAGTCGTTAGTCTTGTAGTCGGAACGCCATTTTCATGCTGGCCTGGAGTGCGCAAGCACCGACGTCTCCTAAAAAGATAAACCACGAATCTACACGAATTTTCACGAATGGGAATCAGAATTAGTGGAAATTCGTGAAGATTCGTGGTGATGTTTAGGCTCCAAAGCAGACTAAAATCCTGTTAATCCTGTCAAAAAACAACTTTACCCACCCGCGCTCACCACCGCCGTCACCTGCCCCGTGCCCCACGTCTCGACCTGACCTTGCGGACCGAAGGCCAGCGCCGTGCCGTTGGGGACGCCCAGGCCGAGCAATCCCGGCCCAAGCTGCGAGAGGCAACGCAGCACCACAGAGTCCTCCGTGCGCGTGAAGTGCGGCACGATCACCGCGTTCTGCAACAGCCCCAGTCCCTGCGCCTGTAAATACTGCGGCGCGGGGCCAATCGCCCACGTGCCCAACGCGACCGCGCCGCCCCCACTGCCGACGAGTGTGAGGCCCTGCAACGTGCCAAACCCGCGCAGGATGTGCGCCAACGCCGTCGTCCCGTACAGATTGCGCACGAGTGGCAGCGGATTTTCGCCGCCGAGATACAGAACGCCGGCCTCTTCGAGCAGGGTGAGGAATTTCGGGGTTTCCAATTCGGCGCGCGTCATCTCCGCAAGCGTGAAGGCTTCACCGCCCGGACCGCCGAGCAACGTGTAGTGTTCGAGGATCGCGTCGGCCTCTTCGCTCGTGCCATCGGAGAGCAGCACCATCATCGGGCGGTCGAGGTTGACGACGCTCAGCAACTGCGCATCTGCTACATCGGTCTCGCCGCGCGCCACGTCGCCGCCGCCGAGCAGCACCAGCCAGCCTTCACCGTCCAGCCATTGTAGGGGTCCTTGTTGTGGCATCGTTCTATCCCATCAACCGGCATAACGCCTCTACTACCACCGCCACGCCATTGACCAGCGCCCGTTCGTCGATGTCGAAGTGAGCGTTGTGATGCGCGGGCGCTTCGCGGTCGGCAAAGCCGGAGCCGACAAAGATGAAGCAGCCGGGAATTTCTTGCAAGAAGAACGCGGCATCCTCGCTACCCATCGTCCGCACGTCGCTCTTAAGCGCGTCTGCACCAAACAGGTCCGTGACAACGTCCCGCACCAGCGCCGTGACGTTCGCATCGTTGACCAGCGGAGGAGTGAGCGGGTACAGCCCGACCGTCGCTTCTGCGCCCATCATCCGCGCCGTGCCCTCGATGATTTCGCGCACGCGACGGATTACCATATCGCGCGTTTGCAGGTTATAGGTACGGATTGTGCCTCGCAGTTCGGCGGAATCGGGAATCACATTGAAGGCGTCGCCGCTGAGCAGCGCGCCCACCGTGACCACGGCGGTATCCAGCGCGCTCACGTTGCGGCTGACGACGGTTTGCAGCGCGCTCACGATAAGCGCGGCGGTCACAATCGGGTCAACCGTCTGTTCGGGCATCGCGCCGTGGCCGCCCTTGCCGACAATCTTAGCCTTCCACGACTCAGCCCCCGCCATCACCGGGCCGGCAGTCGCACCAAAAGTGCCCACCGGGTTCTTGTTCCAGACGTGGACGGCGAGCGCCACATCCGGGCGAGGATTCTCCAACACCCCATCCTCAATCATCAAAGCGGCGCCGTTTGCCCCTTCTTCGCCGGGTTGGAAAATCAGCTTGAGCGTGCCGCGCCAGGCGTCGCGGTGCTGCGCCATCAGTGTGGCAACGCCCAGGCCGATCGCCATGTGTGCGTCGTGCCCACAGGCGTGCATACAACCTGGGTTCTGCGAGACGTAGGGGACGTCGTTGGCTTCCTGGATCGGCAGCGCGTCCATATCCACACGGCTCATCACCACCGGGCCGGGGCCGTTTTCCAGCAGGCCCACCACGCCGGTCTTTGCCACGCCTTCCTGCACACGATAGCCCAATCCACGTAAAATCTCGGCGATAATCCCCGCCGAGCGGCGTTCTTCCAATCCCAACTCCGGGTGCATATGAAAATCGCGCCGCCAGGCGACGAGTCGTTCGTGAAGTCCGGCGGCCAGCGTTAAAGTGTCCATCATTCTTCTCCTATAATCCGTTTCATCCGTTCAATCCGTTGACCGACAGATTACGGAACAGTGTACGAGATTTTTAGTGATATGGCAAGTACTAATCGTCCTTATGTTGATAAGAAAATCCTCCCAAAGGCATCATCTTTGGGAGGATTGATTTTTGTAGCAGCGCATTAGGCGACCCGCTTTACCGCCAGTACAAGTGGTTCGTCATCCACCGTGTCTTCGAGCACTTTGTCACCAGTGGGCGAGGCGACGGCTTCAAGCGCATCCGCGAGCACCTCACTGGCGATCATTTCGCGCTGCGCGGCAATCGCCTCCGCCAGCGCGCCGCTCGCGTTGTATTGGACGACGATCCGGTCGGTGAGCTGGTAATCCGCCTGCTTGCGCAGATCCTGCACGCGGCGCACGATTTCGCGGGCCAGCCCTTCCTGCTCGAGTTCCGGCGTGACGACGGTATCCAGCGCCACCACCAGCCCGCCTTCCCCGGCGACGCCATAGCCTTCGCGTGCATGGCTCTGCACCAGGACTTCGTCCGGGTTGAGTACAGCCTCGCTGCCGTCTTCCAACGCCAACGCCAGCGCCTCCCCGGCGTGCAGTTGGGCGACGGCGCGCGCAGCATTCACCTTCTCCAGCGCCTTGCGGATGAGCGGGAAACGCTGCCCAAACTTCGGGCCGAGCACGCGATTCAGCGGCAACAGTTTGTATTCGACCAGCTCCCCCTCTTCGGCGACAAAGGCGATGTCCTTCACGTTCAATTCGTCGGCCAGCAGATCGAGCAACTGGCTCAACGCCTCGCGGCGGCGCGGGTCAGCAGCGATGAGCGCCTGGCGCAGGGGTTGACGCACTTTGAGGTTGTTGCCGGCGCGCACAGAGTGGCCCAACGTCGCGGCCTGACGAACCGCTGCCATCGCCTCAGTCAACGAGGCTTCCGCCGCATCAAGCGGCGTGGCAACCGGAAACAAGCAGTGGTGAATGCTTTCCGGCGCAGTCGCATCCACGGCGCGCACGAGATTCTGATACATTACCTCCGTCATAAACGGCAGCACCGGCGCGAGCAGCTTGGCAAACGTGGTTAGCACGGTGTAGAGCGTCTGGTAAGCGGCCTCTTTGTCGGCATCGGACGTGGCACTCGCGCCGCGCGCGGCCCAGAAGCGGCGCCGACTGCGGCGGACGTACCAGTTGCTCAGATCGTCCAGGAACGCCTCGGCGGGCTGTGCGACTTTGAGGGGAATGTAGGTTTCGTATCCTTCCGTCATGGCGACGACCGTCTCGCGCAGGCGGGCGATGATCCACTTATCCAGTACGGTGGGCGTTGCAGCCTTCGTCCAGGGGGACGAGAGTTCAGGCTGGCCTTCTTCATACTTCGACGGATTGTTCAGCAATTCGGCAGGTGGTTCCCACTCATCAATGCGCGCGTAAGTGACGAAGAAGGCGTAGGTGTTCCACAGCGGGATGATGAAGCGGCGGCGCGTCTCGTCGGCGCGGTGATAGCCGAAGAGCAGGTTCTGGTCGAGCGGCTGGTTCATAAAGAGCCAACGCATCGTGTCCACGCCCATATTCTCCGCAGCGTCATCGAACCAGATGGCGTTGCCCCACGATTTGTGCATTGGGCGTCCGTCTTCCGCGAACAACGTCGAGTAGCCGTGGACGATCTTCGTCGGCGGGATATGCTCGAAAACGGTGCTCATCGTGATGAGGCTGTAGAACCAGTTGCGGAACTGTCCGGGGAACGATTCGCTGATCCAGTTGGCAGGTACCCACTGCTTCCAGTAGTCGCGGTCGGTGCGGTAGCGGGTAGTGGAATACGCCACACTGCCCGCGTCGAGCCACGGGTTGCCCACATCGGCAATGCGCGACATCGTTCCGCCACACTTGGGACACGCAATTTTGATCGCGTCCACATACGGACGGTGGGGCGTGTGTCCTTCAAAGACATCCCACCCGGCGATGGCGCGTGCGCGCAGTTCATCCTCATCGCCGAGCACCTCGAAGTGCTCACAATCTTTATTTTCGCAGACCCAAATCGGCAGCGCCAGGCCCCAGTAGCGCTTCTTGGAGATCATCCAGTCGTGCATGTTGCGCAGCCAGTCCATCTCGCGGGCGTGGCCGAATTCGGGAATCCACTGAATCTGATCCACCACATCCATAATCTGGTAGCGCAAACTGCGGGCCTTCTCCTCCGCCGTGACTTCCTCGCGGGGCTTGTCGTACAGTTCGCCCATATTGATAAACCACTCGTCCACCAACCGGAAGACCAGCGGCGTGTCGCAGCGCCAGCAGACCGGATAGCGGTGCGTGTAACTGTCCACGCGATAGAGCTTGCCCCTGTCCTCCAAATCGTGGAAGATGTCGTGGGCGACCGCGTGAACATCACGTCCGGTGAGCCAGTCGAAACCTTCCAGGAATGCGCCATTCTCGGTGAGCGGGGCAAGCGCAGGCAAGCCATAGATCTCGCCCAGCTCGAAGTCCTCCGCGCCACAACCCGGCGCGATGTGAACGATGCCCGTACCCTCGACCTCGCCGACGGCGTCCCAGGGAATGACCCGGTGGAACGCGGGGACGTTCATTGCCTGCACGGCGGGCAGCTCATCGAAGGGACCGTCGTACTCCCACCCGATCATCTCCGCGCCCTTGAGCCGGCCAAGCACCTCGTACTTGCCCTTGATGACGTTGGGCAGCGTGCCCTCGGCCAGATAGTACGTCCAACCGTCCTGCGCCTTGACTTTCACATAAGTTAGCTCCGGTCCCACAGCGGCGGCGACATTGCTGGTGAGCGTCCACGGCGTCGTCGTCCAGACGAGCAGCGCCTCCCGGCTCTCCTCCCCCCCCGTGGGGGGGACTGAGGGGGGGGATGCTACCCGCAACGGAAACCGCACCACCGGCGCATCGTGCGTCAACTCGCGGTAGCCATCGGTGACGATCTCGTGCTGGCTGATGCCGGTCTCGCAGCGGGGGCACCAGGGCATTACGTCGTGGCCCCGGTAGAGCCAGCCACGCTCCCATACCTTCTTGAGGAACGTCCAGATCGTGTAGTTGTTCTCGGTGGCGAAAGTAAAGTACGATCCGCCCACTTCCGGCGATCCCAGGCGGCCCACCAATCGCTCGACGCTATCGGTGACGGGGCCATCGGGGCCGTTGATCGTCATCTCTTGCGCCGGATTTTCGAGCAGCTTCTCGGCCATCGTGCGCAGCGTATCGGGGTCGTTCCAATCCATCCAGTACCCCAAGCGGATCGATTGCTCCGTCTGCTTGGCGGCCTGCCGCAGCACGCGCGCTTTGCACTCCAGCACGAACGGCGCCAGGCCGTAGGTTTCGATATCGTGCTTGGACTTGAAGCCCTTTTCCTTCTCGACCTCCACCTCCACCCACAGGCCCTGGCAATCGAAGCCGTTCTGGTATCGCTCCTGATACCCGCGCATCGCCCAGTAACGCTGCCAGAGGTCTTTGTACGCCCGGCCGAAGCCGTGGTGAACGCCGAGCGGATTATTGGCCGTCACGGGGCCGTCAATGAACGACCAGCGCGGCGCACCCGCGCGTAAAGCGTTCAGTTTTTGAAATGCCTGGGTTTTTTCCCAAAAGTCCAGCATTTCGTGTTCTTGTGCGATGAAATCCACTTGGGTTTGTACTGGTTTGAACATAATACCTCCGCTTCAATTATTTCGATATAGAATCGCGTTTATCCAAATTCGCCATTACAACCTGCGCGCATTGTATTCTATCCGTATGGCGCATATAGGGTAAAATGTTCGTCAGAATACGCCGTAGCGCAGATTTGCGCTTTGTTGCCAACTCCCATTGGTCTTTATTTGCCTTGCCTGGACGCGGCAAACCGGACAAGACTTTCCCCTTCATTGGGATACATCGTGGTTTTGGTATGTCTATGCCTATCACCAACAACCGTTCCCAAATCTGGCGGATAATTTTCTCATCAGTCGTTGTAATACGCAGTCGCCCTTGTCCATTGTAAACGCCGATATTGCCTTCAGCATCCACATAACCGGCAAGAAAAGCCCAAAAGCACGCTTCGTCCTCTAAAATCCAAGATTCGATATTGTCTTCTTTGTCGAGTAAAAAGGCGAAAGATTCATTGACCAAAACACTGACTGAAATCATTCCGTTGGCATCGGGCTTTGATAAAGACACTCTCCCATACGGCTGAAACAACGCTTCAATAAGCGAGATTTGGGCTTGCCTGGTTGAGCTACACGAAATGTGAATCGTTGCGCCTGATGCATTTTGCCTTCCTACCCATAAATCACCCAACCTGAAGCCAATAAGGTAGGCCTTTGCTTGCAAGGTACCGTCAAAATCCTGTTTGGTATAAGTCGTCGTTGCCAACGAATGTTCGCGTACTGGAATACCATACTCGATCATTCTCTGACGCACCGGCGTCGTGCTGACCCCCAATTGTGCGGCAATCGCATCAATAGAGTGTCCTTGTTTTTCGTAAAGTTCACGCAATATCGTTTCGTTTATCTCAATACGCAAATTCCACGTTGCCAAACGATTCGCTTCAGTCGCAGAACGGCGCGCAATCCCCAATTCATCCATCCGGCGGATAACCGTGCTGCCACTGACGTTCAACCGTTCTGCAATTTGATTCGTTGAAAGTTGCTCATCTTCGTAGAGTTTGCGCAACGTCATTTCTTCGATTTCATCCCTGACCGTATAAGAACCGGCTGCCAATTGCACTGCTTCGACTCGATCTCTACGAGGAATACCATACCGGTCGAGTTCACGGTATACCACCTTTTTATCGCACCCCAAACGCCGGGCAATTTCACGCCCGGAGAGTTGTTGCATTACGTAGAAATCTTCTAACGTGTCTTTGGATATTGTGCGTCCAGGCATAGGTACTTGTATTTACACGATCAATGACCAAAACCATAATGAATGTCGTATTACAAAAATCTTTCGGATTTTCAATGCGCAAGCATAACCTTACCGAAACCCACGCCGTGAACCTGGATATCGCCAACCTGCAAACCCAGTACAGCGTGCGCTCTGCCGCAGACCTCCGCGCCAAAATCGAACGCGGCGACTTGCCTGGTCATCCCGCCTGGGAAGACGCGATTGAATGGGAATGGTTGGAAGTGTACTCATCTTGTCAGAAAACACCATAACACAAACACGCCCCCAATCCCCACAGGGACGGGAGCGTGTTTCTCAAGCTCTCGCGGTACCACCCTGATTGTCCCGCCCAACGCGGAACCTCTCATTCGACGGCCATCACCGTCGCGCCGTGGTAACGGGCGGCAAACCCGGCTCTACTTACTTAGTCAGAGAGTCTTGTAGTCTTTAGTCGTGTAGGCAAATCGTCATTCGACTAATCGACTACCAGACTAACGACTAATTGACTACCCAAACTGTTCAGTGGGCGGCTCCGGAGGGATTTTCTGCGCGGGTTCTTGCACTCGGCTCACACTGCCCCGAATTCGCTGAAGCGGCTTCCCGCACGTACTCGTCTCCATCAACGCCTTTGTAACGAAATTATGCCATAAGCAAGGCAGTTGTCAAGCCAACGAAAACCACTTCACGCTTCAATGAGGCCCAACTTCACGAATGGCACAAAGTCCCGGTCTGCATAGAGTAACGGCACGCGATGTACAATGCACCATGTCGCAATGAGACAATCAATGGTTTTACGGACCGTTATACCCTGCTTCCGCAAATGCCGGTAGTATCTCGCGCTTTGACGTGCAATAGCTTCCCCAACCAAAGAAACCACCGGGTAAGGCGCAAAAGCAGATTCGACACGCAGCACATCATAGTCATCTCGAATCCCCTGCAGAATCTCTGCCAGAATCAAGTCACCAATCAACAGTTCTTCTTCTCCTAACAATGCTTTGAGACGCGTAACTTGCGGTGTCACATTCCCCCGAAAGAAATCAATCCACACTGAGGTATCAATCAGGGTTGACATGATAATCCGTCTCTTCCTCAGCCACGACCCTGTTCGCACCATACCGTGAGGTGCGTAGTGCCTCCAAATCCCCTTCCCAGGGAATAGCGCCTTCTAACGCCAAAATAGCGCGCTGTTGTTGCAGCCGGATAAATGTCCGCAATGCGGTATCAATCACCTGGCGCTTTGTCTTGATGCCTGTCAATTCCATAGCCTTTGCGACAAGTGTGTCATTGACGGTAACATTTGTGTCCATAGCAGTTTTCCCTTACGATGATGCTTTACGATAGAGACACTTCTATTATACCGCAATCCCATCCCAATCCCCAAATCCCAAATCTGCGGTATGATAGCGGTCATGACCAAAAAATGGTTGGCGACAGTTCTATTCAGCGGAATGTTGTTAGTACTGGCGTGTAACGCACCGCTGTTCACCCCATGGCCGACGCCCACGCCCACCAACACACCGACGCCGACCGCGACGTCCACGCCCATCATTCCGCCCACGCCGACGCCACTGCCAGCAGACACCGGCTGGCAGACCGTCCAACCGGGCATCGAGGTGCGCAGCCTCAACGTCGCCGTCGGAACCAACGTGGAGCGTGTGACCGTCACCCGTCTCGACCCAACCGCCGTGGTGTTCCGCGTGCTGTACGCGCCGGGCGCGCCCGCATTGATAAGCGCCTGGGCGCAGCAGACCGGGGCGGTCCTGGTGGTAAACGGGGGCTATTTTACGGAAGAGCAAATTGTCACGGGGCTGACAATCAGCAATCACGAGCGCTTCGGGACGCCCTATGGCGATTTCGCGGGGATGTTTGCAGTGACGGAGACGGGCGAGGCGAGCGTGCGCTGGCTGCGCGCCTGGCCCTACGATCCGTCTGAGCCATTGCGCGAGGCGGTGCAATGTTTCCCCGTGCTCGTCAAACCCGGCGGCGTGATGGGCTTCCCCGCCGACGCCGACGACGGACGTCCGGCCCGCCGCACGGTGGTCGCGCAGGACGACAGTGGACGCATCCTGTTGCTAATCGCGCCGCGCGGCTTTTTCAGCCTGCACACGCTGGCAACGTGGCTCGCGGAGTCTGACCTGAACATAGATACCGCGCTCAACCTCGATGGCGGGGCGTCATCGGGGTTGTGGATGTCCAATGTGGCGCAGATTGATTCGCTGACGGCAGTGCCGGTGGTTATCGTGGTGCTGTCACGGTAAGTATTGTCAACGGTAGCGCGTCGCCGGACGGTTGGCCGTTCAAAGTCACCGGCAGACGTTCCCCGGAAAAGCCGTACATTCCCACCAAAAGGCGATAGGTCCCCGGCCCGCTGGCCGGCGGCACAAGTACGCCATACCGGTCGGGCAGGGATTGCCCTGGCTGCCACAGCGTCGTGAGCGCAAAGCCACCGCCCGGTTCGGCGTCGGTCTGCGCGACCAATGTTCCATCCCTATTGACCAGGTGAACGAAGACCTTGTAGCGTTCCGGTGGTGTGACTTCCGCGCGCCAGAACAGCGTCAGCGGGATGACGTCGCCAGGCGCAAAAGCGATTTCCGGCAGCGCGTACCCTTCGAGCGCAATCGAGTCCCCAAAACGTGCGTCCAGGGATGTGGTGGGCGTGTCCGGCAAAGCCCCTGTCCCGTAGACCGCCAGTCGCACCATGCTGATCCACGCATCCCCCGCTTTGTAGGCATGGCGCGCCAGATAGGATTCGATCAGGCGCTGCGGGTCGGATTCCGCGTCGCCCCAATAGAGGACAAACAGCCGCGTGTGCTTTGCCACAATCCCATCCACCCACTGTGCGGCTGCGGACGGATCGGGCCGGTAAGGCGCGGGATACACCGGTAACGGGCCCCGGTAATAGTAGGTGAAGACTTCCCATTGGTTCGGCGCGCTGAGCAGGATCGCATCGCCGGGACGCGCCTCTGCCGCGATGCGCGCCGCGAGACCGCGGTAATCGTCGCGGGCGTAGGCAGGATCGGCGTAGAGGTGTTGCAGCGAGGTCAACTGCGCCCAGAGCAGCGCCAGCAGGAGCAATCCGGCAATGCCATGGCGCGCTTTCCCTGTCCAAGATTGCGCGCGCGCCAACGGCAAGGCCAGGATCACGGCTAACGGCGCAACTGAAGCCAGCATAAACTTGAGATACGCCGGGCGATAGAGGCCGAGGACGACTAACAGCGCCGGCGGGACCAATGCCATCCCCCATGCCGCCCACACGCCGAACCGTGAACGCGCGTGCGTCGGCAGCGCCAACGCCAGCAGAAGCCCCCCGCAGATAATCGCCCAGGGAGCGCCTTCCGCCGGGAGCGTGATTCCCACGAGCAGCGCCCGCGCAATCTCTTGCGCAGCCCGCGCCGAGTCCAAATCCGGCGGACGCCAGCCACTCGCCCCCAACGCAATCGGCGCCCACGGCAAAAACGCCAATCCACCCAGCGCGTGCGCGGCGATCCACCGCCACAACGCGCGCCAATCCTTGGCGCGCCAGTTCCACGGACGCCGCAACAGCCAATCAACACCAAATGCGAGATTTAGCCCCACCAATACGAAGAGGTAAGCGTATTGTGTGTAAAGGCCAAGTGCGATGCTGAGGGAAAGGGGTAAGGAGTAAAGAGTAAAAAGTAAGGAGTAATTCGACTTTCGACTTTCGACTTTTGACTTTAGACTAAAAAACAACGTCAATGCCGAGGCCAGGCCGAGCAGCGCGTACATCCGGGCTTCCTGGCTGTAGTAGATAGCGAGGGGATGGACGGCCACGAGGAGCGCCGCGCCGAGTGCGGTGCGCCGTCCGCCAACACGTTGCCCGACTGCTGCCGTCACCGCCACGGTCAGCACACCGCACAGCGCCGAAAACGCGCGCAAGGCGAATTCAGAGTCGCCGGTGAAGGCGCGCCACACGTGCAACAGCAAGTAGTAGCCGGGGGGATGAATGTCGCCGGCTGCACCCTCGATGATCAGGGCGACCGGTCGCTCGACCAGCCGCGCGGTGTTGCCCTCGTCGTTCCAGAACGATTGCGCGTCCAGGCGATAGAAGCGCAGGCCGGTCGCCACGAGCAGAATCACAAGACACGCACCGACGTACCGGCGTTTCACGCAACTTCGTGCGGCGGCGTAATGCCGACTGCCTCCCAAATTTTTTCCTCCGGGATGAGGCCGCGCCGCCGAATCTCCGGCGGATCGGGGATACAATCCACAATGGTGGAGGGGATGCCGAAAGGCGCGCGCCCACCGTCCAGAATGAGGCTCACCTCATCGCCGAAAAGCTTTGCCGCTTCGGGCGCGGTAATGGCCGGCCCTTCCCCGCAACAAACCGCGCCGGTCGCAAATAAGAAACCACCGACGGCGTCGAAGAGCGGTAACAGCATAGGGAAATTGGGCACACGCAGGGCGACCGGTGAAGCGCGCAACGCCGGGTTGATGTGGGGATTGGACGGCAGAATCAGCGTCAGCAAACCGGGCCAGAAGGCGCGGGCCAGGCGCTGCGCTGCGCGGGTCGGACGCGCCAAAACGTCCAGGTACTCCGGGCGGGCCATCAGAAATGGGGAGGCAGGTTCTGGTTCACGGTTGCGTATTTCGTAAAGATGCGCAATCGCCTCGGTTTTATCGGGAAGAACGGCAATCCCGTAAACGGTATCGGTGGGAATAATGATAATTTGCCCGGCCTGGAGCAATTCGACCGCCCGCGCAATGGCCGTGGGGTTGCGCACGGAAAGAATCGGGGCGCCCGGCAGTGAGGTGCTCAAGGGTGACTCCCGTTGAGGACAAACCGTTCCAAAATCGTCGCCACCCCATCTTCGGTTACCGGCGGCGCGATCCAATCGGCAACCTTTTGCACCGCCGGAGTTGCATTGCCCATCGCCACGCCGACGCCAGCCCATTCGATCATCGTGATGTCGTTCTCCTGGTCGCCAGCGGCCAGTACCTCTTCCCGCGCTACACCGTAATGCTGCGCCAACCAGGCCAACGCGGAGCCTTTGCTTACCCCTAGCGGCACCACTTCGATGAACCGAGCGTGCGAACGCACAATCTCCGCCAGCCCGCTAAAACGCGCCTGCAACCTGTCCGCCATCGCCGGGATATGCTCCGGTTGGGCAACGTATAACACCTTATCCACCTCGTGCGCCGCGAGGATCGCCTCCCAGGGCTCCCCCACGCTCACACCGGAACCCAAGAGCGCATCGTAAAAAGCTACCGGATGCAAAAACTCGCGGACGAAAAGCTGTCCATCGGCGTACAACAAGGTGTGCCAACCTTCCGCTTCACCTAGCGCAATCGCCGCACGCGCTACTGCGACCGGCAATACAATCCGCCGCAACACCGGCCCGTCGAGCGCCTGAATCCATCCGCCCTGATAGCACAAAAGCGGCGCGGTCACATTTAATTCGCGGGCGAAGCGTTCCGTCGCGGTGAACATCCGCCCGGTTGCCAGGGTGACGATAACACCCTGCGCCTGAGCGAGCCTCACCGCCTCAAGCACACGGGGACGAATCTTTTGATCCGTCCCCATCAACGTTCCGTCCAGGTCGAATGCCGCTAATCGTATCATTGTCGCATCAAAATAGAAACCACCGCCGCCCACAAACCGCCCTGCACCGCCAGCAAGCCCATCCAGAGGAAATAGGTGGCCGTGCGGTCACGATGATATAACAACAGCCCTAACCCGCCATTGATCACCAGGAAAATGACGCCGAGCAACGCCAGGTAGAAGATGCGCGCAGCCTCGGCCACCAGCAGGGCTTCCCCGGCGGGGTCAAATCGCAGCACAATCTCCGACGGCAGAGAGGGGTAGCGCCAACAGAGCACGCCTACGAGCAGGACAAGGAGCAACAAACTGCCGAGCAACACACTCAGCCCTAATCGATCCTGCCAGATTACCCAATCGAGAAAGCCAGGGTGTTTGGAAGATTCCTCCACCTCCTGTGTCGGTCCCATATCCAGCCGCTCACGGAATGCCTGCAAGAACTCTTCCAGGTCCTTGGGCGAAATCGCATAAGCCATCCCTGCTGTGCGGATGATAATCTGCTCCGACAAAGGCCGCGTGGCAAAGAACAGGATCGGCCCAACATTCGCAGCCTCACCCAGGCCGACAAAGTAACCCGGCCACCGAAACCCCGGCTGCATGCGTAATCCGGTCACATCCGTCCCCTGTAAGACAGACTGCACCGAAGCCATAGGAATCTGATGCTGAACGCCACCCCAGCGGATGACGACCGCGTTACGATCCATCTCGTAGACGGCGTTGATCAATCCCCACAGTTGATAAATCAGCCGAATGATGACGACCAGTGCCCCAATTGCGCCGACGCCCATCAAAAACGTCCAGATTGTGACCGGAAGCATCAACGCGGTGACAACGAGCGCGACTGTTACCGCGATAAGCACGGCGACGATCACAAGCCCGATGATCCATCCCCACCGGATATCGAGATTCCAGGTATTGCGCATCTTACAACTCCTGCCTGGATTCCAGGGCGCGCATGAGCGTCACCGCGTCCGCATATTCCAGATCACCGCCCATTGGCAGTCCCCGGCCCAGGCGCGTGATACGCACGCCCAGGGGCTTCAACCGCTGCAACAAATAGGCCGCCGTGTAATCGCCTTCGCTGGTGGGGTTGGTGGCAAGAATGACCTCTTCCACCTCCCCGCGCCGGATGCGCGCTTCCAACTCGTTGATGCGCAAATCCTCGGCGAAGACCCCCTCCATCGGCGAGAGCGCGCCGTGCAAAACGTGATAGACACCGTGATATTGATCCGTGCGCTCCAACGCCAGCAAATCTAATGGTTCTTCGACCACACAGACCACGCGCTGGTTGCGCGCCGGATTCGCGCAAATCGGGCAGGGATCGGCCTCGGTTACGTTATAACAGATCGAACAGAAGCGCGTGCGTTCGACCAGCCCCTTCAACGCCTCGGCCAGGCGCAGGGCCAGGTCCGACTTGCCCCGCAGCAAGAAAAACGCCAGGCGCGACGCCGTCTTTGGCCCGATGCCCGGCAGCGCGGAGAACGTCTCGGTTAATTCAACGACGGAAGCAGGAATCGCCGCAGTGTGCATACACTATATGCCGGGAATGCCCAATCCCCCGGTCAGCGCGCTCATACGGTTCGACATCAACGCCTGCGCCTTTTGAATGCCTTCGTTCACCGCAGCCACGATCAGGTCTTGCAGCATCTCCACATCTTCCGGATCGACAACTTCCGGCGCAATCTTGATACTCTGCACTTCCAATCCGCCGGTGATCGCCAACTGAACCATCCCGCCGCCGGAAGTGACATTGATCACTTCCTGGACGGTCTCACTCTGGATGCGCTCCATCTCCTGCTGCATCTTCTGCACCTGACGCATCAAATCGTTGGGATTCATTCCCCCACGGGGCATCACCCGCCCACCACCTTTACCACCTTTCATCATTTTCCTCCTAAAACATCTCAACAGATTCTAACGGACAAAATCTGCGTCATCCGTTGTGGAATTATTCACCTATCCTGACTTCCGCACCCAACTCTTCCCTGGCTCGCCGGATCAACTCCTCATCGGCGAACGAGTCCGGCGGTTCCGGGGGCGGCGGAACCACCGCCGGTGCGGTTTTGGCGCGCGATGGCGCCGTGGGTTTTGGCGTCGTACCGGGTTGTGCCGGCGCCGCGCCGGGCTGCCATTCTTTCTCCATCACGCACCGTACCAGAATCCGCTGCCCAAACATCTGCGAAAGATGCGCTTCCACAATGCCGCGGTTGGACTCCTTGTCAACGTTGTTGCGATGCAGCGCGTGCTGGAACCCCACCACCAGGAACCCATCCGTGTCCACCCCCAATGGACGCCCATCGCGCAAAAAAGCGCCCAGATTGACCGGGCGCAACTGTCCCACCACATCTCGCCAGCGTTCATTGACCGCAGCATAGAGCGCCGTATCGACGCCCACCGAAGCGACACCACCGGTTATCATTTTGGGAGACTGGCTACTCTGCCCTGGCGTAGACGGCTCTCGCGGAGAGGCCGGCGTTGTCACCGCGCGCGCCGGAGCGCGACGCACTGCTGGCGGTGACATTGTGGCCGGCGGCGCACTCGATACCGGGGTCTGCGACACGGATGCCTGGACCATTGGCGGCGCTTGGCCTGCAGGCGCTGCCGGTGCAGATAACGGGACAGTTGACGGCGGCAGCGTCGCCTCGACAAAAGCCAGTTCCAGCGGCAGTTGCGGCTGCCAACCGGTACGCCGCTCGGATGCCACTTCACTGAACAGTTGTACGGTCTGTACCAGCCGCTCCGGCTGCGCTTGCTTTGCCATCGCTTCCAGGCGCGGGCGCTCTTCGGCAGTGGGGTCGGTCCACGATTCACCGGCGCCCACGCGCATCAACAATAACCCGCGGAAGAAATCGGCGGTCTGCCGCGCGAGTTGGCGGGGATCTGCGCCACTGTCCACCGCCTCGTTGATGACGTGCAATCCGCGGTTCAGGTCGCCGTCGAGCCACGCCTGGAGCAACGATTGCACCACCTCGCGCCGTTCCGCGCCGAGCATCAGCCGCACGTAATCCGCCGTCACCGCGCCGCCCGCCGCCATCTGGTCGAACAGGCTGATCGCATCGCGCATACTGCCGGTGGCGGCCCGCGCGATTAAATCCAGCGCCTCCGGTTCCGCCTCGATCCCCTCGGCAGTGGCAATGGTCTGCAACTGCTTCACCAATCCCGTCAACGGGATGCGCCGGAACTCGAAACGTTGGCAGCGCGAAAGAATCGTCTCCGGAATTTTGTGTACTTCGGTGGTCGCCAGCACAAAGATGACGTGCTCCGGCGGCTCTTCCAACGTCTTGAGCAGCGCGTTGAACGCCGCCGTGGAAAGCATGTGCACCTCATCGACCACGTAGACTTTGAAACGTGCCTGCGTGGGTCGGAAGCCCACCTTCTCCAACAACTCGCGGATGTTGTCTACACCCGTGTTGGAAGCGGCGTCGATCTCGATCAAATCCATCAGCCGCCCATCGGCAATGGCGCGGCAGATTTCACAGTGGTCGCAGGGACGTTCCGCCATCGGCGACAGGCAATTGACCGCCTTCGCAATCAGGCGCGCCGTCGTCGTTTTGCCCGTGCCGCGCGGCCCGGCGAGCAGGTAAGCGTGATGCAAACGCCCGGTTTGCAGGGCGTTGCGCAACGTGCGCACGATATGCTCCTGCCCGACCACGTCGGCGAAGGTCTGTGGACGCCACTTGCGATAGAGTGCTTGTGCCATACTACCTCCCAACTGGCAGATAGTCTATCACGGATGGCGAATGAGGCAAGCGATAAAAACTGGCAATAAAAAACCTGACAGGTCTTTGGCGAACATCGTTCGCACAACCTGTCAGGTTTTTTATCATATTTTAGGAATGCAAAACCGGGGGCGTCCCAAAACCCCCGGCTGCATCAGAAGGAGGAGAATCCTTATTGTCTGCGGCCCCCGACCACATCTATCTTTACTATACTATTTTTCGTTTTATATGCTTGACGTGAACCTGACGCTTTCCTGACGATTTACGTTGTTCGGGCGCGCAGTTGACCGCAGCCGGCCTGGATATCAATGCCGCGCCGCAGCCGCAGGGTAAAAGGGACATGGCGGCGCTCCAAAATCTGGGTGAAGGCTTCAATGCGCTCTTCGGAAGACGGCTGACCGGCATACCCGGCGGTAGGATTGAGCGGGATGAGGTTCACGTGAATGAGCATTCCCGCCGTGCGCGCCGCCAGCGCCTCAGCTTGTTCCGGTGTGTCGTTGACGCCGTCAATCAACACCCACTCGAAGGTGACACGGCGATTGGTCTTCGTCAGGTAATCGCCGATTGCGCCGAAAAGCTCGTTCAAGTTGTGCTTGCGGTTGATCGGCATCAGTTCGTTGCGCAGCGCGTCGGTGGCAGCGTGCAGCGAAACCGCCAGGTTGACCTGCAAATCCTCGTCGGCAAACCGGCGGATCGCCGGCGCGATCCCGGAGGTGCTGAGCGTGATACGCCGCTGGCCCATTTCAAAGCCGCCGGGGTGAATAAGCGTGCGAAGGGCAGCCAATGTATTGTTGTAGTTCAAGAATGGCTCGCCCATGCCCATCAGCACCACGTTGGTCAGTTTTTGGCCTTGCGCATCGAGTTCGCGTGCCAGGTGCAGTACCTGCGTGACGATTTCCCCGCTGGTCAGGTTGCGCTTGATGCCCATCTGTCCGGTGGCGCAAAACTGGCAGCCGACGGCGCAACCTACCTGCGTCGAGATGCAGGCGCTGCGCCGCTCGATGTAACGCATCAGCACGACTTCGATGGATTGGCCGTCACGCAGTTCCAGCAAGTCCTTGCGCGTCTCGCCGTCGAGGGATTCCTGGCGCGCCAACACGCGCGGCACGTACAGCTCGGTCTCCGCGGTCAATCGCTCGCGCAGCACCTTCGGCAGCGACGTCATCTGCGCCACATCGGTGACCAGATGCCGATACAGCCACTCCCATATCTGTTTGGCGCGATAACGCGGCTCGCCCCACGTCCCTAATAACGCTTCCAGCGCAGGTAAATCCAAATCATACAAGTTCGGTTTTGCCATCATTCCCTCTTTTTGTCAGCAGATCAAGCAGATTGAGCAGATTTTTTCCTTTGCCAACAAACAATCTGCTTCATCTGCTTAATCTGCTGATGAAAAATTAACTTACCATAGCCCAGGCCCGCACCAGCGCCGCCAGGTCGTCGAAGACCACATCCGGGTGGATCGGCGAGGCGGGCAGTTCATCCGCTTGCGTGATGCCGGAGAGCACCAACGCCGTTGGCATCCCCAGGCGCAGGCCGCCCAGGATGTCCGTGTCGAGCCGGTCGCCGATAACAAGCGTTGCTTCGGGTGACGTTCCCATGCGCGCCAGCGCCCGCTCGTAAAGCAGCGGGCCGGGCTTGCCGGCCATCACCGGCGTGACGTCGGTGGCGGTGATTAACGCCGCGACTTGCGCACCGTTGCCGGGCACCAGGCCATTTTCCATCGGAAACGTGCGGTCAGGGTTGGTGGCGATGAAACCGGCACCGCCCCGGATGAGCAGCGTCGCCGTCGCCAGTTTTTGCCAGGTCAGGTCACGGTCCCAACCGACAAAAACGTAATCGGCGGGCGCGCCGTCGGTAATCGTAAAACCGTGCGAACGCAGCGCCTCGCGCACGCCGGCGCTGCCAATCGCATACACCGGCGTGCCCGGCGCAGCCTGTGTCGCCAGATAGTCGGCGGCGGCGGTGGCGGAGTTGAGCACGTGCTCGGTCGTGGTCGTCACCCCCATGCGCGCCAGTTTCTCGACGTATTGCTCCGGCGTCTTGCTGGCGTTGTTCGTCGCCAGGACATAACCGATATGCCGTGATTCGAGCAGCGCGAAGAAGTCGCGCAGGCCGGGCAGCGGCGTCTCCCCGCGCCAGAGCACGCCGTCCATGTCACAGATCACGCCCTTGAGTGCGCCCCAGTCCAGGGAGGTAGCCTGCCGCGCCAGCAAAGCTTCGTAGGCGGCGGGGGTATCCACGTCGGTCAGAATATCGGGATCGGCGACGGGCATCGTCACGAGTTCATCAGCATACTGCGCAAACAATGCGCGCCCGCCAATATCGCCGGTGAGTTGCGCCAGTTCAGGGAAGAAACGCCGCGCGAAGAGTACGGGCGTACCACGGCGCTCCTCGCGCCCCACCGGGACGACAATGCCGGCGTTGTGCTCCCGCCAGTACATCGCCAGCGAACGCAAGAAGCGCGCGTCCACGAGAGGCTGGTCCACCGGCAAAAAGATCGCCGCTTCGACTGTGGCTGGCAGCGCCGCTACACCGAGGCTGAGACTGGTGCTCATCCCCTCTTGCCAGCGATAATTACGCAGCACGCACACCTCGCGTCCGGCCAACGCCGGCGTCACCTGCTCGGCCTCCGCGCCCACCACCACCACGACGGGCGACAGTCCCGCCATCCACGCCATATCCGCGACGTGGGCAATGAGCGGGCGTCCCTGCCAGGGCAGCAGTTGCTTGGGCGCACCGAAGCGGCTGGAGCCTCCGGCGGCCAGGATGACTGCGGCTATTGTGGATTTAGACATAAACAGCCTCTTTTTTTATCAGCAGATTGAGCAGATGAAGCAGATTTGTTGATTGTCTACAAAAAATCTGCTCAATCTGCTTAATCTGCTGACAGAGAGATTAACCTTACGGGGTGAAGTTCCCTGAATTCGCCCAAAACCGCTGGATGATTTCCTCTTCCAGCCGGTCGCGCATGTAGGCGAGCGGGACGCGCTCCACGGCTGAGCGCAAAAAGCCCTGCACGATCAAGCCCTCGGCGTCGCGGACGGGCAGGCCGCGTGCTTGCAGGTAGAACAACTGCTGCGGATCGATGCGCGAGGTGGTGGAGCCGTGGCTACAGCGGACGTCGTTGCAGCGGATTTCCAGGCCGGGGATCGAGTGAGCGTGCGCGTCGCTCAA
>JAIOAS010000008.1:19456-30096 GCA_019873725.1 Chloroflexota bacterium
CAGCACGTTGCGGTAGAGCAGGTTGCTATGCGTGTTGGGCGCACGGTGATGTTGGTACGTGCTCTGATCGAAGTGCTGGTCGCCCACGGCGAAGGTGTAGCCGTGCATCTGCGCCCGCGCACCAGGCGCGTTGAGCGAGGTAGTGAGGAAATCCTTGCTCATGCGCCCGCCGAGTGCGCCATTGACCCATACAAAGTTGGCGTCTTGGGCGAGGTTAGCTTCTTGCACGCTCAACGCATAGCGATTATCGCCCCAATGCTGAAAACTGGCATAGCGGACAAAAGCCCCTGCTTCGGCATAGATTTCGACCATTTCGAGGCTGAGTTCAGGCTGGCGCTCCTGCGAGACGCGGTCCTGAATCAACGAGACGCGGCTGCCCTTCCCGGCGATGATGAGCGTGTGGTGCAGGCCGCTGCCGGAGTCGGCATCGTAGGCCACCAGCGATTGCAGCGGACGAGAAACCCGTGCGCCCGCCGGGACGTAAACGAACGTGCCGCCATGCCACAGCGCCGCGTGGAGCGCCGTGAACTTGTTGAAGTCGGGGCGCGTGGTGCGACCTTGCATCCAATAACGGCGGATCAAGTCGCCGTGGGTGTGCAGCGCGCGGTGCAGGTTGTCAAAGATTACGCCGCTGCGAACATCCTCCGAGCGCATCGTCTGGTAAGAATTCGCGTCGTTACAATGGACGAGCGTACCGGAGACCAGATTCTCCGGGGCCATATTGTGATGCCAGCACGGCGGAAGATCGTCCGGCGAAATAGGGGCTCGTTTTGCCATCGCCACGCGCAGCGAATCCAGCGGGAAACGACGCAACGGTGTGCGCCGCCAGGCTTCTTCTTTTTGATGCGGGAGCGGCATCTCCTGCGCCAGCGACCAGGCGGCGCGCCGCGCGGCGCGCATCCAGTCGGGTTCGGCATACAAGTCGGACAGCGCCTCAACGTCGCGCGGGCTCACAGCCGGAAAATCTGGGGATGCTTGTGCGGCGCTCATCCGACGGAACCCTCCATTTGCAGATCGATCAGCCGGTTCAACTCGACGGCGTACTCCATCGGCAATTCCTTCACAAACGGCTCCAAAAAGCCGCTGACGATCATCGCTGCCGCTCTCTTCTCCGGCAGCCCGCGGCTCATCAGATAGAAGAGCTGGTCTTCGCTGATTTTGCTGACGGTGGCCTCGTGTTCGATGTGCGACTCGTCCTCGTTCACGTCCATGTAAGGGTAGGTGTCGGTGCGCGATTGGGGGTCGAGCAGCAGCGCGTCGCAGGTCACTTTGGAATGTGCACCCACCGCGCCCTTCGCCACACGTACCAACCCACGGTAGTCGGCGCGCCCGTTCCCCTTGCTGATTGACTTCGAGGTGATGAGCGAGGACGTGTACGGCGCCAGGTGAATGGCCTTCGCGCCGGCGTCGTAATGCTGGTTATCGCCGGCAAAGGCAATCGAGAGAATTTCGCCGTGCGCGCGCGGGCCTTTGAGGACGACGGCGGGGTATTTCATAGTAATGCCGCTATTATGGACAATGAAACCTTCTGCAACAAAGTTACCCGTGCCCTCAACTTCAATATCCCACGTCGGCACATCTGAAGATGAAGGTTCACCGACAAGCACGTCAACCACTTCAACCGTCTCCGGTAGTTCGATATTGGAACGTCCAATGTGACGGTGCTGTTTCAATGCTGAATTGGGTACCAATAACATCTTTTGTTTGGTTTCCTCACAAACATAATCCAATAACCGGAGATCAACCGGCAATTCAACCTTGTGTGAACCGTGCGATGTCGTGGTATAACCCATAATGACAACCTGACGTTCTTCGGCAAATTCTGTATAAATCCGGGGAGTCATGCCCAATGTAACCGCTAATCGCGCCACATCTTGTAGAAGTTGCAGGTTCACAGATTTAATCAGGATTCGGCGCTTTGAAATCGGCAGAGTACCATCTGCATCAATATACCCGGCCAAAAACGCCAAGCGATGACTCTCAGGTGTCGAAAACACCCACTCTGGAATTCGTTTTGTATCTGCTGTTCCCTCGAGTCCTTGCAACCCAAACAAATCGGCCAATTCAACCGAATTCCACGTCAATTGGACGCCGTCTTTTCGCTCGGTTGGCGGGGTGTCTATGATTTCAGCCATGCATCGGATTAATTTAGCACGCGCCCGATTGTTACGTGGGATAGAAAAACCCACTTTGGCATACCGTGTGCCGCTATTTTGAGCTGGTTGACGGTAAATGTTGCCATCGCCTAAAAACAGACCAAAAAGCCACATCAAATCCACTGTACTGTATTTTGGCAGCGTGAGACGTGAAGCACGCTCACGCGTAGCCTCAAACACATCCGAGTGCTGATTGCGTGAGATAAAGGTTGTTTCAACTTCGGGCATTTTTAACGGACAAGGAGAACCAAAATCCACCGAACGACGCGGGACAATCGCCTGGCGCAATTGGTCGGCGCGAACGTAGGCTAATTGATAACGTCCCAACTTTCTAGGCCGCTCCGGCATATAAATGTAAGAATAAAATGGGTGATTATCCGTAACGCGCAAGCGTCTTTCACCACAAGAGACCTCACGTACCCGCTGATAGCCGGAAAATCGTTTTGCCAAGACCTTGCGGAAGACAAACTGCCCACTTGCTTCATCGAAAGACAGAACTTCGTCGCCAACTTCAAGCGCCTCGATAGGCCGCAATCCAGTGGGCGTCGTCACGGTAGAGCCTTCGGCCAAACAGCCGAGGTTGCCGTCCACCCAGGCCATCGCGCCGTCTTCTTCCACCACCGCGCGCTGCGTCACCAGGTTATAGACATTGGTTGACCAGTTCTGAATCGTCGTGTAGCGCGCTTGCGCGCCCTTGCCGACGAAGATTTCGATGACGCCGGTATGGAGGGCGGCGGTTGTGTATTGAGGTGCCGTACAACCCTCAATGTAATGTACAGAACTTCCATTTTCCACAATAATAATTGTTCGCTCGAACTGCCCCAAACTCTGCGCGTTGATGCGAAAGTACGCCTGCAAGGGAATTTCGACGTTGACACCGGCCGGGACGTAGACAAAGCTGCCGCCCGACCAGAAGGCGCTGTTCAACGCAGCGAATTTGTTGTCGGCAATGGGAACAACGGTGCTGATGTACTTCTGCACGAGGTCGGGGTATTTCTGGACGGCGGTATCCATATCCACAAAGATGATGCCGTGCCTCTCCCACTCGGCTTTGAGCGAGCTGTAGACCGCCTCGGAGTCCATCTGGGTTTCGACGCCGGCGAGGAATTTGCGCTCGGCTTCGGGGATGCCCAATTTGTCGAAGGTGTCTTTGATTGCGTCGGGGACGTCGTCCCAGGTGCGCGCTTTTTCGGGGGCGGCACGCATAAAGTAGTAGAATTCCTCGAAATCGAGCGCGCCCAGGTCCACACCCCAGGTGGGCATCGGCATACGGTTGAAGATGTCCAGCGCCTTGAGCCGAAAATCGAGCATCCACTGCGGCTCGTTCTTGAGGGCGGAGATGCTGCGCACGACGTCCTCACCAAGACCGCGCCGCGATTGGTGCGCGTAATCAATCTCGGTCCTGAAGTCGTACCGCTGCTGTTGTTTGAGATCGCGCAGGTCATCGTGCGGCGTCGCCATACATTAGCTCCTTAATGCCGCCACTTCGTCTTTGACCCAATCGTAGCCCTTCTCTTCCAACACATCCACCAGGCTCGCATCGCCGGATTGGAAGATGCGCCCGTCGTAGAAGATGTGGACGAATTGCGGGTAGATGTAGTTGAGCAACCGTTGGTAGTGCGTGATGACCAGGATGCCCATGTTGAGTTCCTGCTGCAAGCGGTTGATGTTCTCCGAGACGATGCGGATCGCGTCAATATCGAGGCCGGAGTCGGTCTCGTCGAGAATGGCGAACTTGGGCTTGAGCAGCGCCATTTGCAGGACTTCGGCGCGCTTTTTCTCACCGCCGGAGAACCCCTCGTTGAGATACCGTTGCAAGAACGAGGGATCCATCTTGAGCTTCTCCAAATCTTCGTTCAGCTCCTTGCGGAATTCACGGAAGGGGATCAGATGCGCGTTGAGCCGTCCACGCGCGCCGGGCTGCGCCTTGTCGCTGTAGCCGCGCATCGCGCTGGTCGCCGCATGGAGGAACGTGTTGAGCGTCACGCCGGGGACGGACACAGGATACTGCATCGCCAGGAAAAGGCCGCGCCGGGCGCGCTCGTCGGGCGGCAGAGGTAAAAGGCTCTCCCCGTTAATGAGAATATCGCCCTGCGTTACTTCATAATGCGGATGCCCCATCAACGTGTACGACAGCGTGCTCTTGCCGGAGCCATTCGGCCCCATCAGCGCGTGTGTTTCGCCTTGCTTCACCACAAGGTTCACGCCTTTGAGAATCGCTTTGCCTTCCACGTTGACGTGCAAATCTCGAATTTCCAGCGTCACCGGCTCCATACCCTAGTCCTCCAGTTATGTCAACGGATTGAACGGATGAAACGGATAGGTGAAACAGAATCCGTTCAAATCCGTTTAATCCGTTGACAGTATAGGCGAAACGGGGATTTTGTCAAGGTTTTTTCTTACAAATTCGATCGTCCCGCAAAAAACGGCCAGCATCATGGTATGCTGGCCGTTGCGAGAAAACACAAACAGGTTACCCGCCGAACGCCCCGCTCAGTACACCAGCGCCGATCATCCCGACGCCAAAAATCATCCCGATGACCAGGCTGATGATAAACCCGATAACCCAACCAATGGCAACGGTGGCAATCGTCTTGCCGGTATCCAGGTCCAGCCCCTCTTTAATAGCCAGGAAGCCGGTATAGAGCGACAACAACCACGCCGCCAGAGAAATGATAGGGCCTAAACACGGAATAAACGAGAGGACATTCAATACCAACGGCGCCTGCGCAAACCCGATCACGCGCAGCATCTCGCCGAGGGTGGCTTCGCCGTGAAAGAGCGCCGTGCCCACAAAGTAGGTCACGGCAGACCAGACCACCCAACTGATGAAAGCCCCAATGAGCGCACCCAAAAATGCACCGATAAAACTTGAGCCCTCACCGGCAATCAGGGTGGAGATACCACCCGCAATCGCCGACAGCACCGCGACAATCGCCACCACCATCGCGGCCTGCGACATCGCCGATTCATCGGCCTCAACCTCGGCATACACACTTTTGTCCAACTTGATCACCCGCAGAATTCGATCTAACATTGCTTTGCTCCTTTCAGATAAGACTGGTGATGAAACTATGTCTGGCATTTGAGGACCAGACCCTTATATCTATACGCAAGAGTTCGGAAATAGTGTCACGAAAATCAAGTTATCCATATTCTACAGTGGAATCTCTAGCGAAAAACAAGGGCAAGTTTTCCACACCCTTCACAGCCGCTATGAAAAGGGGGAAGACAAGAAAGAACCACAATATCTAGGTATGAAACGTAATTGTAACACATCTGTTATCACATCAAACCCGTCAGCCTGTGGATAACTATAGGGTTTTCAGTGGAAAACTATACGTTTTGGGGGAAAACTTCCCGCGCCAACTCCCCCTTAAGGGACAGCCACGCCGGAAAAACAGCAATCGCACAAAACCCATCCCTGTCTTCCACTGAAAGCGCGCCAAGTCATTTTACACAACATTCCCCACGTTATCCCCAAGCGGAGATTCATCCGCACTGCATATATAGCGACAAAACGGTTCTGAGTCCCGACATATAGGGGTAAAAGTGACTTCTCCCCACAATCCACCGTTCTACGATGAAGACTGTTTTATCTTACTTCATATTCAAATTTAAAATAATGAAAGCTGCTCTACATCTGGCGGTGGCGTATACTCTTCTGGTATAAGTTGTCCGTCTAACAAAGCACGCAATTTGTCGAAATCAGCTTCAACGATGCTGCGCAGGCTTGGCTGATGCAACGCTGCGGCAGGGTGATACATCGGGAAGTAAACACGACCGCCAACTTTGCGGGGCTGACCGTGCACAACGGAAATTTTCTCGTCCGGGAAGGCGCGGTTCATGGAGTGACGTCCGAGGGTGATGATGACCTGGGGATTGATAATCTCAATTTGCTGATCCAGGTAGGGTGAGCAGACATCAACCTCCTCGATCAAGGGGTCGCGGTTCCCAGGGGGACGACATTTGATGACATTTGTGATGTATACCATACCCCGATCGATACCAGACTTTTCCAATAGCTCGTTCAGAAATTTGCCTGCCGCCCCGACGAAAGGGATGCCTTGTTGATCTTCGTGAAAGCCGGGCGCTTCGCCGATGAACATCAGGGTGGCATTCACCGGGCCATCGCCGGGTACAGCGTGCGTGCGCCCTACGTGAAGCGGGCAACGCCGGCACATACGGACTTGGGTGTGAATGGCTTCTAAAGCTTGCTCGCGGTTGTTGCTCATCGTTGTTCTCCTCTTGCGTTAATCATCTCAACGGATTGCATGGATTCATCCGAGACTGGTCTTGATATGCCGGTGAATCCGCCGAGAAAATTCCTGGTTATGTCATATTCGCCGGTTGAGGTCGGAACCGGTACTCCAGCAAGGCGCGACGCTGCTGCAAATAGTTGTGATAGGCGCGCCCTTCGACGTTAGCGCGCATGTAATAGGCATCTTCCCCGTCGGCATAGTAGCCCCGCAACTGGGAAACGACAACGAAGTCATACTTGGCGTAAAGGTTTTGCGCTACGGCGTTCGAGACGCGCACTTCCAACGCGACCGTGCGTGCGCCACTTTGGATGGCTTGTTCCAGCGCCGTATGGAGTAGTAATTCGCCCAATCCCCACCCGCGCCATTCTGGGCGTATCGCCAGGGTGCTGATATGGCCGCGTTCCATTTCGACGCGCACCCCTACAAAGCCCACGATCTGCGAGGCCAGCGCCGCGCGACGTTCCGCCCATGAATGGGCAGGCATGGCAGGGGTCAATTGCAGGACGAAATAATGGGCGTTGGGATTAAAATACAACTCCTGCACGTAGGCCGATTCGGGCCAGGGATCATGGAACACCAAGCGGTCAATACTGGAAACCGCAGGGATGTCTTTGGCTTCTAATCGCCGAATCTTGAACGGCAATCCATTCTCGTTCATCGCGCGTACAGAGGTTGGAGTGTTGTTGGATCGTCGGCCTGCCCGGCGCGCAAGCGCGCCCAGGCCAGGTCTGCCAGAAAGCCGGCCCGACGTAGATGCAGCGCCGGCGACGGTAGCACAACCTGTGTGTGGGCCGGCAAATTCGCTGGCTCGATTTCACCCACAAGCAGCGCCGGTGCATCAATCTGGGCGAATAACTCGGCCCACGTTCCCATCATGACCTCGGTTTCGATATGCCAACGGCCCTCGTTCCAGCGATAGCGGGCGAAGCCGACGCGCTGCCGTCCGGCGGCGAAGACGGCGTACAGGGGGCGCTCATCGGCGGGCTGTGCTGCGGCGAGGATGTCCAACGTTGGAATGCCGATCAGTGGCAGTTGGCGGGCGATCGCCATCCCTTTCGCCAGGGCCACGCCGATGCGCACGCCGGTGTACGATCCCGGTCCTATGCAGACGGCCACACCCTTCAAAGCGGCGGGGGTAAGGTTCGAGTCTTCGAGCATCTGCGCGATGCGCCCCGCGAGTGTCGTTGTGTGTCGGTTGACGGCTTCCCAGGTACACTCACTGCGTAGCGTGCGGCCATCATGCAGCGCGATGCTGGCGCGGGTAGTGGCGGTATCTATGGCGAGTAGCATCAGTATCCAGCCAGCTCCTTGCGTAGTTTTTCTTGGATCGCCCGGTGGCGATCACCGGTGGCGCGGAACGTCAGCGAGCGGCGCTGTTCATCCAGGGTACGCAGTGTCACCCATAGCCGCTCTTCGGGGAAGAGGTCGGCGGCGCGTTCCGCCCATTCCACCACACACACGGTCCCTGGATCACCCAATAATTCCGTCAACCCCAGCGCTTCGGCTTCGGCGGACCCGGCGATGCGATACAGGTCAATGTGATAAAAATGCTCGTCATCTTGGTTGCGGGTGTGGCGGCGAATGATGATGAAGGTCGGGCTGATGAGGGATGTCGTCGCGCCCCATCCAATGCCGATTCCTTGTGCCAGGACGGTTTTTCCTGTTCCCAGATTCCCTTCCAACGCGACAACGGCGCCGCCAGAAAGCAACATTCCCAGGCGCGCACCGACGCGGCGCGTCTGCTCCGGGCTGCGGCTGATGAATTCGATGGCATCTGGACTCAGGATTGGCATAGTGTCATTATACTATAAAGGGAAGACCTTTCAAAAGTTGGCGCTTTTGAAAATGTTAATCTTGTCTCATAAAAGGGGCATCCGGGCATAGAAAATCTACCCGGACACCATGCTTCGCTAAAACATCCCGGTAATTCCACCAGCCACTATCGGCGGCATTTAGAATCGGTGGATGCTCAGAATGTGCCACGGCTACGGCGACGAATTTGCGGTCGGAGGGGTCAAAATCAGCCAAAGCATTGTCTTGAGGATACTCTACAAAATCGCGCCCGGCCTGCTCGCTCTTGGTGGGGGTAATATGTACCAGCTCACAACGAAAAGGATTGGCCCAGTTAGTCAACACCCATTTGAGGAAGATATCTCCAACACCTGGTTGCCCGGATTGGTGCAATTTATGCTTGTACTCATTGATAATGTGCCAGCCATCATCTAGCACCAGTATACCTTGAGCACAGATAGCATTAAGTCTGTGCGCACACTCAACAGCACATTGCATAGAGGCTTGTGGAGCAGCTCCGTTAGCCACTAAAGGTACATTTGTGTCAACAATGACTTTCATAACGACTGATCCTTTTTTGCTCGTTGGCGTTGCATTGTCGCTTCAGTCATTGCCACTAAATCGCCCATTTCATCTCCGAAAAAGTTCTCCGGCCAGTTGGTGATGTTACCAAAAAGATCCAAATTCAAAGGCTCAAGTCGGGATTCGCCTCCTTCGATCTTGGTAAAATACAGTGCGGCCTGTTCAGAAGATAGGTATTCTTCAGCAATACGACGTTGTAAACGTCTCAACAAATGTTCACTATGGCTTTCCACAATAATCTGTACTGCACGTTTAGTCATAGCATCTATAAATACATCGGCTAACCCAGCCTGAACTGAGGGATGTAAATGGATCTCTGGCTGTTCCAGGATAATAGTCGAACCAGGCGGCGCATAATAGCAGAGTACCAATACGGGTAAGATTTGAGACACGCCGAATCCAACATCTGTAATCAAAACCTCCGGTGCCTCCGGTGTGCGCTGGACGCGCACTTCATAATCTTTACGGTTCTCAGCAATCGGTTTAAGTGAGAAAGAATGAATCAACCCCAATTCACGCAGCCAGTAAGCCATTCGCTCTTCCACCGTTTGTTTGCGCTTTCTACCCCCAGGACTAATAACCCTACCCCAGTTGCGGGTTGCCAGCAAAGCCGGTACTGCCAATTCGCCGCGCAGTCCTACATCCTGCGGTTGTTCCCCGGCCCAAAGGTAACTGCGATGAGGATATTCCCGCAAGGGACCCAAATAGTATACACCTCGCATTAGCTCCTCAAATGCCAATACAAGTTCAGAAACAAAACCGGCGTTTTGGTAATAGGCTTTCACCTGATCTGGAAAGCCGTAGGTTTTGATCGGCGCAGGTAGTGGCCATGGGCGTCCCTGGTAACGCTTGACGGCATAGTTGTCCGCAATCAGTTCATATTCCAAAGATTTGGGTGGGGACTCTTTAATTTTACCCGTCGCCAGATTTTCCTTACGCTTCATACCGAATTTATAATCTGTTCTGCCGGCGATGAAACTATAGGTAAATTCTTCAACACTGATGGATTCATTGGTGCCAG
Source organism: Chloroflexota bacterium (assembly GCA_019873725.1). Classification (GTDB taxonomy): domain Bacteria; phylum Chloroflexota; class Anaerolineae; order B4-G1; family SLSP01; genus DSWT01. Next base: position 29,269 of record JAIOAS010000008.1, read on the forward strand.
CGATCTTGGCAGCTAGCGTTAATTCTTTGACGGAAAATAATGCCTGATCTTGCTCTTTTTCAGGGTCCAGAATCCGCAAAGGTTTGAGTAAAGACCAGGTTACTTCAAATGCTAGTTCGCCGGGCAACTGGTGTTTACCAATCACATCATAAAATGTACCGAGATCCACATAGGCACGTTCATCCCCGGTATGCAAAACGCGTGAGCGATCTGGAGATTCTACCGTCTGCTTGAGCATCAGCAACAGTTGCAACAAAGCCGTCTTGCCCGAACTATTTGTCCCAAACAAGGCGGTCAGCGGCGCGAGACGCATCTCCCCAGTATCTTGCCATGATTTGAAATTCTGAACACGCAATTTACTGATCATCGTTACCTCCCAAACAGCTCACCATTGAAGCCGGTTTGCAAAATGCGAAAGACAAAATCTGACCAAAAATCCCCGTCTTCAGCAATGATGCATAATCAGTATACTTCGACGCATTAGCAGAGCAAGTATACGTTTTCCGCCATGCGCTCTAGCAGTTGTCGCGCGGCGGCCTTCGCGCCGGGTTCGCTCTCTCCGGCCGGGCCGACGCATGAAGGGCAGCCATCCGCACACGGGCACGTCTGCACGCGCTCCAAGGTCGCCGCGGCGAGTTGCGGCCACAAGTCCACCAGCCGCGGTGACAGCCCCGCCCCGCCCGGCACGCCATCGAAGACGATGACTGCCGGCAGTCCGCTTTCGGCGTCGCGGGCTTCTACCACGGTTCCCAGATCGCCGGGATCGCACATCAGGAATACCGGCGCGAGGTTGCGCAACAGGTACGCCAGGCCGCTCAGCGCCGTCCG
>JAIOAS010000008.1:30907-42936 GCA_019873725.1 Chloroflexota bacterium
CCGGCGTCCCGCGATTTGCCGAAAGGCTCATTTCCCTCGAAGGGCAGCTCGAACGCGGCGCAGGTGAGGTGCGCGGCGAGCAGGCTCAACGTGTCGGGGTTCACCCGCGCCTCCTCCGGCGAGCGTCCGAAGAAGTACTCCGGGTGGGAAATCAGGTATTGATCCAGCGGTGACGGTGTGGCGATGAGCACGGAGAGCGACGCCCCCGCCCGCCGCCCGGCGCGTCCCATCTGTTGGCGCGTCGCCGCAATTGTGCCAGGATAGCCCACCAGAATCGAAGCGTCGAGCGCGCCGATGTCAATGCCCAATTCCAGCGCATTGGTGGCGACGACGACGCGCGTTTTGCCCTCGCGCAGGCCGCGTTCGATGGCGCGGCGTTCCTGGGGCAGATAGCCGCCGCGATAGCCCTGGATAACGTCGGGGGCAAAGCCGGCCTGGACGGCGCGCTCACGCAGTTCGCGCAGCAGCATCTCCACCGTCATCCGCGCGCGGGCGAAGAGGATTGTCTGCACGCCGGCTTGCAGCAGCTTCAGCGCCAGTTTGACCGCTTCCCCGGACGCGCTGGCCCGCAGGCCGAGATCGGGGTTGAGCAGCGGCGGGTTGTAGAAGATAACGTGGCGTTGGCCGTAGGGCGCGCCGTCCTCTTCCACGGCGACGACCGGGTCTTCCCACACCGCTTCGGCCAGCTCGCGGGCATTGGCGATGGTCGCCGACGCCGACACGAACTGCGGTGCCGCGCCGTAGAAGCGCGCCACGCGGCGGGCGCGGCGCAGCACGTTGGCGACGTGGCTGCCGAAGATGCCGCGGTAGGTGTGTAGCTCATCGAGGACGATGTAGCGCAGTCCGCTGAAGAAGCGCACCCAGCGGGTGTGGTGCGGCAAAATGCCCAGGTGCAGCATATCCGGGTTGGAGACGACGATGCGCGCCTCGTTGCGGATGGCGGCGCGATGACGTTGGGGCGTGTCGCCGTCGTAGGGGCGCAAGGCTAACGGGGCTTGCAGCGCGCCGATCCACTGCTCCAGCGCCGCGATCTGGTCGTGCGCCAGCGCCTTGGTGGGAAAGAGCAGCAGTGCCGTCGCTGTGGGATCGCGCAGCAGCGTGTTGAGCAGTGGTAGCGTGTAGCCGAGCGTCTTGCCGGAGGCGGTGCCGGTGGCGAGGACGACGTTCTCGCCGCGCAATGCGGCCTCAATCGCGCGCGCCTGGTGGGTGTAGGGCGCATCGATGCCTAGCCTGCGCCCCACCTCCGCCAATCGGGGATTGAGTTCGGACGGCCAGGCCACCGAGTCCGCACCTTTCGAGGGCAAAATCTGCCACGCCGTCACATTGCGGACGAAGTTCCCGTCTGCGCGCAGTGCAGCAGCTAACGTTTCTATAGACATTGGCTTTCAAATGGCAAAAAGCGAGTGACTTCTCGGCTAAGCAGACCTTCCGACAGCGTTTCAAAAAATCCGTTTCATCCGTTTAATCCGTTGACAAAAACTACCGGAGACATTGGCTTTCAAATGGCAAAAAGCGAGTGACTTCTCGGCTAAGCAGACCTTCAGACAGCGTTTCAAAAAATCCGTTTCATCCGTTTAATCCGTTGACAAAAACTACCGACGGCTGAGTTCTTCGTAGACCTCGTTGTAGTACAAAACGCTTTCCACCGGCGTATTCGCGGGAATGTGGTTGCCGACGGCCAGGAAGAAGCCCGGACACGCTTTGCCAATCGCCATACAGCGTTCCACTTCCGCGCGGATGGCGGCTTTGTCGCCCCGCAGCAGGATGCGTGTGTCGGCATTGCCGATGAAGGCGTGCGTGCGCCCGTACTTTTCGGCGATATAGGCCATGTCGGTCCACGGCTCCAGCACGAAGCCGTGGACGCCGCAATTGGCGAGGTCATCAATAAAGCAGGTGTAGTTGCCGTCAGACGTGTACATAATTTTCTTGCCGGAGTCCAGCAGCGGCGCGAAGAGCTTTTTGTAGTTGGGGAAGACATACTGGCGATACCAGCGCGGCGAAATGAACGGCCCGGCACTCCATACGATGTCGTCGTGGACCATGACCACGGGCACGTCGGCGGCGCCGAGCGCGTCGAAATGCTGTTGGATCCAACTCGCATAGCGGTTGGCAACGTCGCCAAAGCCTTTGGGATCCACGCCCGCTGCCAGCAGCAGCATCTCCCACCCGAAGATGTCAATCAGGCCGGAGACCAGCGTCACGTAGACGCCCGTCATCGTCACTTGCTCCGGCGTCTCTTCGCGTTGATGGCGGTAGTGTTCCTCGAAGCGTCGCGTCAATTCGGCCTGGTCGCGCGGGCCGTAGACTTCCCACGGATCGAAGGCCAGCACTTCCTCCGGTGTGGCGAAAGGGCACGTGATCGTGTCGCGGCGATCCACACCGCCCGCTGCATACTCTGCGTGGCCCATATCCGTGTGACAGGCGGCCAGCTCCTCCCCGCCGATGAGGGTTGACCAGCGGAAGTCGAAGTTCCAGGCTTCCATGAGCGCCAGGCTGCCGCGCCGGCGCACTTCGGGTGGACTGAACGGACCCACGTCGATGCCCGTCACCGCTTTGATCACATCCCAGTGTTCTGTGACAGAATACTCCGTGTGCGGCACGCGGGCCGGCATCTCCAGGTTTATCGCAGCCCACCCGTCAGTGTATGTCATTGCACTACTCCCGAAAAAAGATTAGAAGGATGCAAGATGCAGGATGCAAGATGCAGGATGCAAGATGCAGGATGCAAGATGCAGGATGCAAGATGCAGGATACAAGACAGAATTCTTGTTTCTTGCTTCTTGCCTCTTGCTTCTTGCCTCTTTTCAGAACTCTGCCGTTGAATTGGGCAGCGGGCCTTCCGTGTCACCCAGCCCGGCGAATTCGTGAGCCTCGGCATCCTCGCGGTAGTGGGTGCCGCGCGATTGGCGGTTGTGCCACGCCGCGCGCGTGACGATCCACGCCGATTGCGCCATATTGCGCAGGCCGATGAGGTTGTCGTTCAGCCGCGTGGAGCGGTAGAATTCGTCGATCACGCCCCACAGGTGGTTCAGGTCTTGCAGCGCCCGCGCCAGCCGATGCGTGTTGCGCGCCAGCCCGACGTAGAGCCACATAATGTTCTGGATCGTGCGGGCGTCGCGGTAGACCAGCACGGGGTCGGCGGCATCGCCGGAACTTACATCCTGCCAGGGTGGGATGGTGTCGGCGGGGACACAGCACAGGTCGTCGCGGGCACGGATATCGCGCCCGGCGCGGTCGCCCCACACCAGCCCCTCCAACAGTGAGGTGCTCGCCAGACGGTTCGCGCCGTGGACGCCGGTACAGCTCACTTCGCCGATAGCGTACAGCTTCTCGATGGTCGAGCGTCCCCACAAATCGACGTGCACGCCGCCGCAGAAGTAGTGCGCCGCCGGGACGACGGGAATCGGTTCGGCGGTGATGTCCACCCCGGCTTGCAGGCACGTTGCGTAGATGCTGGGGAAACGCTCGCGGATGTGGGCGGCATCCATGACGCTCGCCAGGTCGAGCAGCACGTGATCGTAGCCGTGTTCCAACATCTCGTGGTGGATGGCGCGGGCGACGATGTCGCGTGGGGCCAGATCGCCCCATTTGGGCGCGTAGGTGTCCATAAAATGCCGTCCGTCCGGCGTGTAGAGTCGCGCCCCTTCGCCGCGCACAGCCTCGGAGATGAGGAAGTTATCTGCGCCGGGCACAGCCAGCGTGGTGGGATGGAACTGAATATACTCCGCGTTGATGACGCGCGCGCCTGCCCGGTAGGCCATGGCCAGGCCGTCGCCGCGCGCGCCGGGCGGATTGGTGGTATGGCGGTAGATGCGGCCCACCCCGCCGGTGGAGAGAATCGTCACCGGCGCAAGGACGCGGTGGATGGCGTTCTCGACGCGATCCAGCACGTAAGCCCCATGGCACGTGATCGGCTGGTAAACGGCAAGCGGATCGCGGCTGTGATGGGATGAAGTGATGAGGTCCACGGCGGTCATCCCCGTGAGCAGCGTCACGTTGGGCAGCTCGCGCAGCCGGGCAAGCATGGCGACTTCGATGGCGTGGCCGGTCGTATCGCCCACGTGGAGGATGCGCGATACTGAGTGCCCGCCCTCCCGCGTGCGTGAGATTTCGCCGCGTGCGTTCAAGTCGAAGGGGACGTGACATTCCTCGATGAGCACACGTTTTACCAGCCCCGGCCCTTCTTCGGCCAGGAGACGCACCGCCGGCGGCCAACTCAAGCCGGCTCCCGCGCGCAACACATCTTCTACCAGCAGGTCGGGCGAATCGCCTTCCCCGTCGGCCACGATACCGCCCTGCGCGTACCGGGTGTTGGCCTCGTCCGCGTCGTGGGCGCGGGTGATGACCGTAATCTGCCGTTGGCGGTCTTGCGCCAGTTGCAGCGCCGCCGCCGCCCCGGCAATCCCGGAGCCGATGATGAGGACATCTGTTTCGATGGGCATAAGTCTCCTTCAAGGATGCAAGAAGCAAGAGGCAAGAATTCTGTCCTGCATCTTGCATCCTGCATCTTTTACAATGAAAGCATCCGCTCCAGCGCCATCTTCGCCCAATGGCGGGTCTCCGGTTCGACGGTGACTTCGTTGAGCATCTCGCCGTGCAACAGGGCGTCCAGCACGGCGGCGAGGTTGGCGGCGGTGATTTGGGTCATGTTGGCGCAGAAAGGCGGCACGTCCGACAGCGAGAGGATGCGTTGCTCGGGGTGTTCGGCTTGCAGGCGGTGGACGAGGCGGCTTTCCGTCCCGATGGCCCACTGCGTTCCGGCGGGCGCGGCCTCTATCTGCTTGAGGATGTAGGCGGTCGAGCCGGCGTCGTCGGCCAGAGCCACCAGTTCGGCCTTGCACTCCGGGTGGACGATGACGCGGATGCCGGGATAGCGTTCGCGCATCGCGTGGATGTGCTCCGGGCGGAAGCGTTGGTGGACGTTGCACACGCCGGGCCACAGGATGACTTTTGCGGCGCGGATGGTTTCCGCGCTCGGCGGGCGATGGACGTTCCATAGCAGCATTTCGTCATCGGCAATGCCGAGCTTGTGCGCCGTGTTGCGGCCCAGGTGTTGGTCGGGGAAGAAGAACACCCGCGGGCGCTGCGCCAACGCCCACTTGAGCACCCTGTCCGCGTTGCCGGACGTGCAGACCGTCCCATTGTGTTGCCCGCAGAAGGCTTTGAGTTCCGCATCCGAGTTGACGTAGGTGATGGGCGTGATTTCGGTGTCGGCGCTGCTGCCCGTGGCGCTGAGCGCGGCGTCGAGGGTGCTCCATGCCGCGGCGACGAGGTGTTCGCTGGCGGTTTCGGCAAGGAAGCAGCCGGCGTCGATGTCGGGGATGAGCACGTGCTGGCCCGGCTTCGCCAGAATTGCGGCGACTTCGGCCATGAAGTGGACGCCGCAGAAGACGATGTACTCGGCGTCAGTCTGTGCGGCGCGGCGGGCGAGTTCCAGCGAATCGCCGCGGTAATCGGCGAAGGCGATCACGTCCTCGCGCTGGTAGTGGTGGCCCAAGATGACCAGCCGGTCGCCGAGCGCGTTTTTCGCCACGCGGATGCGCGTCGCCGGGTCGCTCTCGACGGCATCGCTGAGCGGCTGAATCTTCATGCTCAGGTCGAACGCCTTGACGGAGTGCGTGAGCGCGCCGGCGGAGATGAAGTCCACGCCGGTCTCCGCGATGTCCTTGAGGCGCGCGCGGGTGACGTTACCGGAGGCTTCCAGCGGCACGCCCCGCGTCCCACTCGGGGCCAGCGCCTGCGCAATAGCGACGGCTTCACGCATCGTGTCGAGGTCCATGTTGTCCAGCAGGATGCGGTCGAGCGGCGGCTCAATCGCTAACGCCTGGCGTAGCTCATCCAGGTCACGCACTTCGACTTCGATGGGCAGGTCGGGATGCTGCGCGCGGGCGCATTCCACGGCGCGCAAAAGCCCGCCCGCGCCGTCGATGTGATTGTCCTTGACCATGAGCATATCGAAGAGCGACATCCGATGATTGACGCCGCCGCCCATGCGCACGGCATACTTGTCGAGCACGCGATAGCCGGGCAGCGTCTTGCGCGTGTCGAGGATCGTCGCGTTCGTCGTCGAGACGGCGGCGACGAAGCTGCGCGTGACGGTTGCAATCCCCGACATCCGTTGCAGGAAGTTGAGCGCGGTCCGTTCCGCTGCCAGCAGCGACGGCCCCGGCCCGACGACTTCGGCGACGATTTCACCGGGCACGACCTCCTGCCCCTCGGCGACGCGCGCGGTGAATACGATGGCGGGGTCCACGCGACGGAAGACGGCCTCCGCCACCGGCAGGCCGGCGATCACACCGCGCTCTTTGGCGGTGATGCGCCCGTGCAGCAGGACGTTTGGGTCCAATGTCGCCGTGCTGGTCGCGTCCCCCGGCCCGATGTCTTCGGCAATCGCCAACTCAATCAGCGGTGCGGCGGCATCAAGTAATGCTTGGAGTGTCTTATCATCCATAGTGACTCCTTGAAAGGGTCAACGGATTGAACGGATTTTAACGGATTTTTTTCTTCTCAATCCGTTTCATCCGTTCAATCCGTTGACATTAGAGTTTTGACCCTTGTTGCTTGCCGACGGCGATTTGCTTCCACGCGGCGACGACGGCGAGGGTGATGAGGGCCGAGGCCGCCGCTTCCGGCAGCCCGTTAGCGACGACGATGGGCAACAGGACGCTCCACGGCGCGTGACCGAGCAGGCCGATCATCCCCAGGACGAGCACGGTGTTGGTGAGGCTACCGGCGAGGCCGGCGGCAATCAGGCCGGGCACGGGTTTGCGTTCCAGCGCGCGCCACACCAACCACGCCACCGGCCCGATGAACAGGCGCGGCAATACGGCGATCAGCGGGTTAGTGAACAGCACGTCCGTTGGACCGAGCGGAGCGATAGCGGCTTGCAGCATACTGAACGCACCGAAGATCAGGCCAATGGCGATGCCCACAATCGGCCCTTCCAGCACCGCGCCGATAATGACGGGGACGTGCATAATCGTCAGCGACGCGCCGGCAAACCAGGGGATGAAGCCCCAGTGTGTCCAACCCAATAAGGCGGCAATCGCGCCCAACACACCGGTAATGGTGATTTTGCGAATGTTATCTTTTGACATAGTATCCCTCTTTTCTGCATAATGGATAATGCTGGCATTATAGCTTAAGCTGAAGGATAATAAAGTCGCTTGACAAAAATGCTCAAAGTGAGTTATAATATAGACAGTCGAGAGGGTTACATTTGGGTAATCTGTTGAGAGTAATCTCACTCGGCAGGTAAGGTCGAAAGGGCTGCATTTGGCTGGTCCGCTTGAGGTAAACTCAATTCGGCTTTGTTTCCGATTCTTGCCCCTTAACGAAGGGGCGCTTTTTTTGTAAGGATCCGAACATGTACTTGCTTTACCTCGATGATTCAGGCTCCGTACTTAACCGAAATGAACAATACTTCGTGTTGGGTGGTGTTTGTGTCCCGGAAACCAGTGTCCGTTGGCTTTCTCATAAACTCGATGAGCTTGCTTACGAAATCGATCCCCAGGTCCCGACGCAAGTTGAGTTTCATGCTGCCACAATCTACAGTGGACGTGACGATCCGTGGAAGCAATTGAAAAGACGTGAAGATCGTATTGCTGTCATCAAACGAGTGCTTCTGACGCTTGAAGGGGCTTTTTCCGATATTGTTATTTTCGCTTGTGCTATTCATAAAGCATCTTACCCCAACCAAGACCCGGTTGTGATGGCTTTTGAAGACTTAAGTAGTCGTTTCAACATTTATCTCCGTAATCTCTCGACGGACAAAAAGCAATATGGCTTGATTGTTCTCGATAAAAGTTCTTATGAATCCAGTCTGCAAAGTCTGGCGCGAAGTTTTCGCGCCCAGGGAAATCGTTGGGGTGATTACCTGACCAGCATTTGTGAAGTTCCTCTTTTTGTTGATTCACGGGCCTCACGTATTACGCAACTTGCTGACCACATTGCTTATGCTGTCTTTCGTCGCTATAACGCCGATGATCTGACTTATTTTAATTGTGTTGAAGGGCGTTTTTATCAAGATAGTGGCATAATGCATGGGCTTGCTCATCGGCAAACATATAATGACAGATGCACCTGTCCCGCCTGCTTGACACGACGCAATGCACGGTAATCTTCAAGCATTTTCTGCTGGTTTTGCTTATCCCGCGCAAACCTCCTTGATCGAATTTACCAACGTTACTTACGCCTACCCGCTCCCCAATGGCGGACGTATCGCCGCGCTGCGGGAGATTTCGCTGCGCATCGAGGAGGGCGAGTATGTGGCTATCGTCGGGGCGAACGGCTCCGGCAAGTCCACGCTGGCGCGGCATCTCAACGCGCTGCTTGTCCCGGACGAGGGGCGCGTGATTGTCGCCGGGTTGGATACGCGCGATCAAGCACAGCATGCGACGATTCACCGCACCGTGGGGATGGTTTTCCAGCGCCCGGAGGATCAAATCGTGGCCTCGCTGGTGGAAGAGGATGTGGCGTTCGGCGCGGAGAACATGGGCCTTCCCCCGGCAGAAATTCGCGCGCGCGTGGATGAGGCGTTGGCGATGGTGGGGATGACGGAGCAGCGGATGCGCCCACCGCACCAACTCTCGGCAGGGCAGCAGCAGCGCGTGGCCCTGGCCGGCGTGTTGGCGATGCGCCCGCGCTGCATCGTCTTCGACGAGGCCACGGCAATGCTCGACCCCGCCGGACGGCACGCGGTGCGTGCGATGATGGCGGACTTGCATCGCGCCGGACTGACGATCATCACGATTACGCACTTTATGGAAGAGGCGCTTGATGCGCAGCGCGTGGTGGTATTAGAGCGTGGGCGCGTGGCGCTGGATGGCTCACCGGAGATGGTGTTTGCCGACGTGTCACTCTTGCGTACCCTGGGCCTGGACTTGCCACCGGCGGCCGGTCTGGCGCACCTGCTACGCCAGCACTTTCCGGCGCTGCCCGCCGGATTGCTGACCGTCCCCGCGCTGGTGAAGGCGTTGGATGCTTTGCCGCATCACGCCGGCGAATCGCCTGCTGCGCCTGTCGAACCGTTGCCGGTTGCCGGGCCGCCGTTGATCGAAGTGCGCGACCTGGGCCACACCTACATGCTCGGCACGCCGCTGGCGCAACGCTCGCTTGAAGGCGTCACACTCGATATCGGCGAGGGGGCGGCGCACGCTTTGCTCGGTGCGACCGGCTCCGGAAAATCCACGCTGATGCAGCATCTCAACGGGTTGCTGCGCCCGCAGGAAGGGACGGTGCGCGTCGGCGAGTACGCGCTCCACGATCCAAAAACGGACGTGCGCGCCGTGCGCCGGATGGTTGGGCTGGTTTTCCAATTGCCCGAAACGCAGATTTTCGAGCAGTACGTGGGCGACGAAATCGCCTACGGACCGCGCCTGCAAGGCTTGCTCGGTGATTCGTTGCGGCAGCGCGTGCGCTGGGCGATGGAGATGGTGGGGATGGGCTTCAACGCCTTCAAGGATCGCTTCACGTTTGCGCTCAGCGGGGGCGAAAAACGCAAGGTGGCGCTGGCCTCAATCCTTGCGCTGCGACCCGCAGTGCTCTTGCTCGATGAGCCGACCGCCGGCCTTGATCCGGCCTCGCACCGCGAAGTGCTCGCGCATCTGCAAAAACTGAAGGAGACCGGGATGACGCTGGTACTCTCCTCGCACCAGATGGAGGACGTGGCAGCGCTCACCGGCCACGTGACAGTGCTCGACGCCGGGCGCACCGTCCTCGATGGCCGTGTGTGCGATGTGTTCGCGCAGGGCGAGTCGTTGCGCGCGTTGGGCCTATCTACGCCCGTGGTCACGCAGGTGGTCGAAGGCTTGCGGGCGTGCGGCTGGCCGTTGCCGTCTGGACTGGTCTCTGCCGCTGCCTTGATCGCGGTTTTGTCTCAGTATGTTTTGGTCAACGGATTGAACGGATTTTAACGGATTTTTGCCATTTGCTATTCGCCATTCGCTCATTCGCTAATTCCTATGCACGATTTCGAGTTCTTACGTTTCGTGAACATCGGCCAATACCTGCCCACCGGCTCGGTCATCCACCGGTTGGACCCGCGCGCGCGGCTGGTGGCCGGGTTTCTGCTGTTGGCGGCGATTACGGCGGCGCCGCGTTGGACGGGGTTGGTGATCGCACTCGTGGTGCTGCTGGCGGCGTTGCTCATTGCGCGGATTCCGGTAGGGTACGCGCTGAAGGGTCTGCTCCCACCACTGCCTTTCATTGCGTTCCTCGCGGTGGTGCAAATCCTCTTCGGCCCGCGTAGCGCCGCTGTGACGCCATTGTGGACGTGGGGACCGGTATACGTTTCCGCCGCCGGCCTTTTGAACGGTGCGCTGCTCGTGTTGCGCTTTGCCGCGTTGATCCTGGCGCTCAGTTGGCTCTCGTTCTGCATCTCCACCGCCGAGATCGTGCGCGCGCTGGATGCCTTGCTCGCGCCGTTGACGAAAATCGGGCTGCCGACGCACGCTTTCGTATTGATGGTGCAGGTGACGTTGCGCTTTCTGCCGTTGCTGGCGCTGGAGGCAGAACGCATTGCTAAATCGCAGGCATCGCGCGGTGCAGAATGGGGCACGGGCCGGGGCGGATTGCTGCGCCGGGCGCGCCAGGCATTACCGCTGCTGGTGCCGTTGTTCCTCACCGGCTTGCAGCGGGCGGAGAACCTGGCACTGGCGATGCAAGCGCGCGGCTACCAGGGTGGTAAGGGCCGCACGACGATGATGCCGCTGCGGTTTGGTTCGGTGGATGCGGCGGCGTTGGCACTGGCAGCAATCCTGGCAATCGTGGTAGTTTGCGTGTGAAATCCCGGCTGGTTGACGTACTTGGTCTGTTCTTGAAAATCGGCACGATCAGTTTTGGCGGGCCGGCGGCGCACATTGCGCTGATGGAGCAGGAAGTTGTCCAGAAACGCCAATGGCTGACGCGCGAGCACTTCCTCGATCTCCTGGCAGCGACCAACCTCGTACCCGGTCCCAACGCTGTGGAGATGGCCGGGCACATCGGCTTTGTACATGCCGGCTGGCCGGGGTTGTTTGCCGGAGCGGGCGGATTTCTGCTGCCCGCGGTGCTTATCAGCCTGGGGTTGGCCTGGGGCTATGAGCGGATGGGCGTTTTGCCGCAGACCGCGGCTTTGTTCTATGGCATCAACCCCATTGTGTTGGCGATCATCCTGGCGGCAACTTATCGCCTGGGGCGTGCGGCGCTGAAAGACAAAACCGCGGTGGTGTTGGCGTTGGCGTGTTTGGGCGCGGCGCTGCTCGGTCTGGATGAAGTGTGGGTGCTGTTGGCCGGCGGCGTCGTGAGTGTCCTTCTCGTTGCGCCGTGGCGCGTCCTGCCGGTAGGGGGATTGTTGCCGATCGGACTGACGCCGTTCAAGCCGTTGACATCGGTTGCGCCTTTGGCCGAGCGCGTGTTGCAGTTGTGGCTGTTCTTCCTCAAGGTAGGCGCCCTGCTCTTCGGCAGCGGGATGGTCCTGTTCGCGTTTATCCAACGTGCTGTCGTTGAGCGTTATGGGTGGCTGACCCAGCAGCAGTTGGTGGACGCGATTGCCGTGGGCCAGATGACACCCGGCCCGGTCACCTCATCCGTGACGTTCATCGGGTACCTGGTGGCCGGTTGGCCGGGCGCTCTGGCGGCGACACTGGGCATCTTTATGCCCTCGTTTCTCATCGTGGCGTTGCTTGGCCCATGGATTCCGCGCCTGCGTCATTCAAAGATGGCGCAGACATTTCTGCGCGGCGTCAATGCGGCTGCCGTCGCGCTGATTTTGGCGGTGGCGCTAAAGCTGTGCCCGCTTGTCCTGGTGGATGGGTGGGCCGTCGTGTTGTCAGGGCTTGGGCTGTTTGTGCTGTTGCGCTACCGTGTCGATACGCTGTGGTTGGTGCTGGGCGGTGCAACGGTGGGCCTGGCGCGCCCTTATTTGAGCGGGGGATAAACTTTAGTTTCCGCTAATTTGAACAAACCCAATTACCGGGAAATGCTCCCGGTGGATCAGAACCTTACCAAAAGTACGATTTTCTATTGTGCAATCCGCTAAGTAGCGGCTG
>JAIOAS010000009.1 GCA_019873725.1 Chloroflexota bacterium
GATGGTCGTCACGACGCCGGCCACGCCTTCCAGCCGGCGCACCTGCCGGGCGAACGTGTCACCCAAGGGCCGGGCATAGTCGCGCGGCCAGGCGATAATGCGTTGCAGCGGATCTTGCTCATACGCAACGATGGAACGGTTCAGTTGTTCGGCGATCCCGCCGACGGCCGTCACCGCGAAAATGCCCACCGTGACCGCCAGAACGGTCAGGGCTGTGCGCACCTTACGCCGCCAGAAGTATTTTAGAATATCGAGCATAGGTCTCCAGTAACGTGTAATGACTTTGGACTATCATCGCCACCGGTTGGCGTACACCAGGGTATACGCACAGGTCTTCAAAACGGTTGCATCTGCGCATAACAGCAGAATCCTTACTTGCGCTGTGACAGGGTCTGGATAGAATAAACGCTATTCGATTGGTGCGAGGAGGATACCCATGAGCTATCAAGAGGCCGCGTTATATGGAGATCTGGTGCTCTTTTTGCGTGACCGGGCAGCGGAATTGCTGGCGCGGGATGGCGATATCGAAGCGCAACGCGCAAAACTCGACATCCTCATCCGTGATTGGTTTTTTACACCTCAAGCAGCATTACATGGCTGCGCACCGCGTGACTTGATCTGGGCGGAACAGAAAGGCGAACCGAATCCCATTCCGACGGAACGTTTGGATGAGTTCTTTTTCGATGACTGTCCTCTCTGCCAGGATATGCGCGAAGAGTTGGAGGCCGATTTGGCGACGGGTGCGGACCCCGGTTTTCATTGGTATTACGACGATGGTGGATATCCTCTGATTGCTCAGTATGATCCTGAAGGATGGGAGGCGCTCTGTGCGGCTGAGGAGGCTACTTGGGAAGCCGCTTCTGCGACTCACGCGCAACAAGATGCGCTGATTGAGCAAGTCAATCAACGCCTGGATGAAGACGACTGGCAGGCCGCTTCCGAGGTCGCCTACGAAGCCTTGTGGCTTGCTCCCCACAACTTCCGCGCCGCTAATGCCTTGCTGCGTTGCTACCTGCACCGCGATGCGCTGCGCGAAATGGAGCGGGTGCAGTTTCGCATGTTCCATCCCGAAGATCCTGATTACGATACGCCGCATCAGCGCCGGCGACGCCTGACGTATACCTATCGCGCGCTGCGTCAAGCAGCGGTGTGGGACACCTGGCTTGAGGATGAGCGTTGGGGATCGCCGGCCTTGAATGAGGTCGCTGAAACCCTACATGCAGGTTTTTCTGCGCTCAATGCCTCCTATTGTGTGGGAGAGGACGGCGCTTACGAACGCGCCCGTGATTTGTTTGCCGCAGCCGAAAAGCATTGCGCGGAGCGCGCGGCGCTTTATTGGTACCTGGCGCGCCTTTATGCTGACTACGGTTTCTTTGCAGAGTCACTCGAGGCATTGGCACAACTTAACGCCATCGAAGATCAGGCGATGAGGCCAGAAGTCCAACAGCTCTGGGCTGAAGTCACGTGGTGGCATGACTACGGGGAGCGACTTCCCTGGATCCATTGACGTTCAGGAGACTGTAAGATGAAGGGTATTTCTCATTTCATCACCGGCGTCGCCATCGCCACCTTCTTCCCGGAAGTCGTGCGGGCGGGCGCTGCGGGCTCGCTGCTGCCGATGCTCGGCGGGGTTGGCGGCATCCTGCCCGATACGATTGACTTCAAATTTGCCTGGTATTGACACCAGGCTGATTAGAAGTGATCTCAAAAGCCTATTTGTTTTGATGTGCAATTGTGAGATGTTGTCCATAAGCGTGACTCCTTGTTAGATTCTTGGTGATCGAAGCTAAAAAAGCGAGTGACCAGCAACGCGCAACCAGTATCCAGCATCTTGCTTCAAGCGACAAGTTTCCAGTTTGGCAAACCAGCGCATCGTAGGTGCGCATCTGTCATATCTGCCGGGCTTTTCAAAACAAACTAAACTTGATCCCCAAAATCGTTCTTGACTTTTTATGCGACATATTGTAGCATGTATATGCGACAGTATGTCGCATAGGAGGATTACAGGCATGATTTCTACTTATGAAAGGAACCGCATAAACGGCGTCCACCAGGTGGATGAACAGCGGAATGCTATCCTGAATGCGGCTGAAACCCTCTTCTTGCGGGAGGGACTGGAAAACACCACCATGGGCGATATTGCTAAGGAAACCGGCATTCATCGCGCCACAGTGTACCGCTATTTTCCGGACCGCGATCCGATCGCGTTCGAAATCGCTGCAAGAATGTTGAAAAAAATCTCTCTGACAGCGGGTTACCTGGAATCTTCGAGCGAACCCATCAGGTTAAGGGAATTCTTGCTGGCAATGATCGATCATTTTGATGAGCTTCGGGATGCCTATCGCTATCTGGGCATGTTCAATCATCTGTACGGAGATCATTATCCGAATGAAACCCTGGCGAACTGGTTTAAAGAACAGGCTTTTTCTGTCGTTCCGTCCAGGCGAGAATTGCAGCGTGCGGAATTGAAAGGGGAACGCGATCAGGTCATCGTTATCATCAATACCATCATGAGTTTTCTGGAGAAAATGGCCGGCAGGGGAGACCTTATGGCGAGCGAGCAGGGTGTTCCGATTGCCGAGCAGTTGAAAATCTTTCGAGAGATGATCCAGTTGTACATCGACCGTGTTCAATTGCATGTTTGATGTTGTGTGGCGGCAATTTTGTTTCTACGGCCAGGATAACCAAATGGACATTGAAAAAATCAACGCGCAGATGGAAGCGTATGTCCGCACCAGAGAAATGGTCGGCGGCGCGCTGATCATCCGCAGGGATGGCGAAATCTTGCTGAAGAACAGGTGGGGCAGCCTGGACGCCGAAGGGAAGCAGCCGGTGACAGAGGGCACCATCTTTCGAATGGCGTCGATGTCAAAGCCGGTCACGGCTGTGGCTGTCATGAGGCTGGTGGAGCAGGGCAAGCTTGGCCTTGACGATGAACTGACAAAATACATCCCCGCATTTCAGGGCTTGCGTGTGGTTGTGGACAAGCGATACGCGTATTCCGAAGAAAATGTAAAGAAGGTTCTCTGGCGTTTTTTGACGTTTCGACTCAAAAACGTTGCGACCGTGCCGGCTGACAGAATGATCACCGTGCGGGATCTGCTGTCACATTCCAGTGGCCTGGAGCAGGGATTGGTGGGTTTGATCCTGATGATGAAAATGAAGTTCAAAGATGATACGTTGGAAACGCGTGTGCAGAAATACGCGACGCATCCGCTCGACTTTCAGCCAGGAACAACTGCCAGTTATTCCCCGCTCGCCGGCTTTGACATTCTGGCGCGCCTCGTCGAAATTGTGAGCGGCAAGCCTTTTGCCGGGTACGTTAGCGACAACATTTTCACCCCGCTGGGTATGCAGGATGCTACCTATCATCCAACGCCAGCCCAACGCGCGCGCATCCCCAGACTGTACCAGTACGGCAAGCGGAAATTGAAAGACGTCACCGGCAGCAAGAAGGACCTCAATGCCATTGGGCATATCGGCCCCAAGTATACGTCTGGTTCCGCAGGGTTGTATGCGACGCTCGAAGATTACGACCGCTTCGTGCAGATGCTGGCCAATGAGGGCGAACTGGACGGCGCGCGCATTTTACAGCCGGAAACGGTGCGGCAGATGCACACGGAAGGCGCATATAAGCATCTGGAATTTCAGCCCGGTTTGACCTGGGGCCTCGGTATGCTCATCCGGCAAGACCCCGAAAAAGCGCACAGCTCTGCCTGTCAGGGAACTTATGGTTGGAGCGGCCATTTCGGTACGCATTTCTTCATCAGCCCCGCAGACCATCTTTCGCTCGTGTTCGCCATGAATCGGGCCGATGCCGGTGGGGCCGATGCCTACATCTCGAAAAGACTGGAGGAGTTGGTATTTGAATAGTTGAAACCGTCTCAATTTCTCTGCCTGTATACGATGGAAGGACTTGTATTCAGAATTGAACACCACGGAAGCATAAGGAGAATAGCACATGACGACAGAATTGATGATCGAAAAGCAGAAATCGGCCCGAAAAACTCGAGAAGGCTGGATCGTTCCGAAACGTGAGAAAGCCAGTTATTTTATCGGCTCGGGTTCGCATTTCACGATGCATACGTTTATGTCGGCATTCCTGACAACCTACCTGCTGATGATCGGTGTCAATCCCGCCACCTCTGCGACCGTAATGTTTATCCTTAGGGCTTGGGATGCGATCAACGACACTTTGTTTGGTTACCTCATCGACCGGGTTCGCTTCAAGCCGGGGAAGGGCAGGCTTTCGCGCTGGTTTTTCAGCGGCAGATACCTGCCCTGGTTCCGGATCGCTTCCTTCGTTATTCCGTTCTCCACGATCATCACGTTCACGGTCAATACAAACGCGCCGATGTGGCTGCGGGTCCTGCAATATGCCATTGGGTACTTGCTTTACGATACCGCTTACACGATGTCGTTCGCGCCGTGGGGGGCTATGCTCTCATCTTTGACCAGCAACGTTGACGAGCGCAACTTTATTCAGTCATACAGTGTCCTCGGACAGGCGCTCGGTCTGGTGCCGGTGCTCTTCCTCGGAACAGCGCTCATCGCGGGCAGCTTTGGCTACAGCGGTTCGGCCATCCTCTTTGCGATCTACGGCTTTTTGCTCACAATTCCAGCCATGTTCGTCATCAAGGAGCGCGTTGTCAGCCCTCCCCCTCTAGCTTCTGAACAGAAATACTCCCTCAAAGAGATGTTCAGATTTCTGATGAAAACGAAAGAGTTCCTGTTCTTCGAGCTTGGACAGATCGTTTGGGGCGTGCTTGCTACCGGCGGCGCTTACGGGCTGTTTGTGGCCTATTATATCTTTGGCGATGCGAACCTCGCTTTGCTTTTTGGGCTATTCCAATTCGCGCCCACTATTCTCCTGCTCCCCTTCTTCCCGGCCATTTTTAAGCGCATTAACAAGATCACTGCCCTCCAGATCGCTTGTCTGTTGATCCTCGTCTGTGGCTTGTTGATGTATTTCATCGGAGCTGACGGCCTGATGGCGTCCAAAGGTTTATTCTATATTCTTCTTACCATCCATGGTACGGCTACTGTGTTTGTGGCAGTTGGTTCAGCCATGCTCCTCCCTGATATCGCGGAGCTGGCAAAATATCGGACGGATACCGAACACGTCGGTATCATCTGGTCCATCCATTCTACTGTGACAAAGCTGATTAGCTCGCTCGTGGTTTCCGTGTCGCTCCTGATTCTCGGTGCTTATGGATGGGTCAGCGTCACCGCCGGTTCATTTGAAGAGCTGGCAGCGCTCAACGCGCAGGGTATTGGCTTACAGACGCCGCAGGCCCTGCAAGGGTTATGGAATGTGATGTATCTGTTCCCATCGATTGGTTTTGGGCTGGCCGCGTTCGTTTTCCTGCTGGTCAAGATCGACCGGAATCACATCAAAACGATGATCCGGGCGAACACCGGTGAAATCACCCGTGAAGAAGCTGAAGCGATGTTGACTGGCGTTTAGCACAGCCAACCACTGGGGGAGATGACGATGCTGGAAGTCTATGAGTTACGGACAGAGTATCGCAAAGATCCGATAGGTATTGATGCTGAAAGGCCGCGGCTCTCCTGGAAGATCAGAAGTGCGGAAAGCAACGTGATGCAGACGGCCTATGCGATCACTGCATCCACCGATCCCAACGGCCAGAACGTGATCTGGAACAGCGGGAGAATTGCCAGCGATGCCTCTCAGCATGTTCTGTGGGATGGTCCGTCCCTTTCCTCCGGCGAGAGAGTGTACTGGAGAGTTACGGTGGAGGCCGGCCGAGCCACCGCAGTCAGCCCGGTGGCGTTCTTTGAAATGGGTCTGCTATCTCCTTCGGACTGGATAGCGGAATGGATTGAAGTGGAGGATGAGATCGACCCGGATGCATACAAACCAGCGCCATATCTTCGCAAGGAGTTCGATGTGCGGACCGGTCTGGTGAAGGCCCGGATCTACCAGAGCGCGCACGGCCTGTATGAGTTCTGGATCAACGGCGAGCGCGGCACGCAGGATATCTTCAAGCCTGGATTCACCTCCTATTATGCCAGAACCCAGTACCAGGCCTACGATATCACATCGCTGCTTGTGCCGGGCAGAAACTGCTGGGCGGTTGCGCTCGGAGATGGCTGGTGGCGTGGCAAAACGGGCGGCATCACACGCAATAATTTCGGTTACAAGGTGGCCTTTATCGGGCAGATCGTACTCACCTATGCGGACGGCACAACAGAAGTGATCACATCCGACAAGCGCTTCAAAACTGCCACGGGCGGCTTGCTGAAAAGCGACATGAAGGAAGGCGACCTGTTTGACGCCAGATTAGAACCAGAGGGCTGGAAAATGGCCGGTTTCGACGACTCCGGCTGGAAATACGCGCATGCAGAAAGTGAAGGGCACGGCGACGTTCGTACATTGATCGCCAGCCGCAGTGTGCCGGTACGCGAACACGAAACTTTTAACGCCACCGTGTTGAAAACACCCAATGGTGAGACCGTGTTGGATTTTGGACAAAATATCGCCGGCTATGTGCGGATGAAGCTGCGCCGCGGTCGGCCCGGTCAGACCGTCACGCTGGTGCATGGCGAAGCGCTCGACGAAAACGGCAACTTCACGCAGAAAAACATCAAGGTCGACCAAAACACCAGGCTGCAGGAAGTTGAGTACATCATGAAGGGAGAGGAAGAGGAGCACTATACCCCGCTCTTCTCCATATTCGGGTTCCGGTATGTTCTACTCAAAGGTTATGAGGACAAAATTCAGCCGGGTGATTTTACGGCGGTGGCGGTGTATTCCGCGCTGGATGAAACCGGTGAGTTCACCTGCTCGCATCCGTTGATCAATCAACTGGTCAGCAACAGCCGGTGGAGCCAGAAAGGCAATTTCATGGATGTTCCTACCGACTGCCCGACGCGGGAACGCTCTCCCTGGACCGGCGACAGCCAGGTCTATGTCCGGACCGCGACGTACTTTATGAATGTCTATCCGTTCTTTGAAAAATGGCTGCTCGATCTGAACGTCGAGCAGTTTGCCAGCGGCAAGGTGGCTAATACGATCCCCTCAACAATCAGCATACACAATCCCGTTGAATGGCAGCGCCAGCGCGAAAAGATTGACGCCGTATCTGATCCGACGATCAAAATGGTCATGGAGATGGCGATGGGGGACCTGGAAAACGGCAGCCTGGCCGATGGATCTTCGGGCTGGGGCGATACGGCCACGATCACGCCCTACACCCTGTATCTCTGCTACGGAGATCCGCGCATCCTTGAAAATCAATACAGTTCGGCGAAAAAGTGGGTTGATTACATTGTCCGCGAGGCGGAGAAAGCCAACCCCACCTATGCGGACCTGGACTATTATCAAAATCCTGACGATGCTAAATATGTCTGGGATACCGGCTACCACTGGGGAGAATGGTTGGAGCCAGACGTGACGCTCGCGGAAGGCCCGCAAGGCATCATGCACCTGTATCAGCATCCGCAGTATGCCGTGGCGACCATGTACTACTTCTATTCGGCCAGTCTGGTTTCCAAAATGGCAGCGATCCTCGGTAAGCCGGATGATGCGCAGAAATACAAAGAAATCGCGGCGAATGTAAAGCGCGTGTACAACACTTATTTCATTCGAGAGGATGGCACCATTACGGAAGGCCGCCAGGCGCCGAACGTGCGCGCGCTGGCATTTGACCTGGTTGATGAGACTAAAAAGCAAGCGGTTGCCGCCAAACTGGCGCAGATGGTGACGGAGAACGGCTACCGGCTGAATACCGGTTTCCTGGCAACCCCGTATCTGCTACACGTTCTTGCCGACAATGGGTATGCAGAGCTAGCGTTCAAAGTCCTGGAGCAGGAGCAAAGCCCGAGCTGGCTGTTCAATGTGAAAGCCGGCGCGACAACGATCCTGGAGGATTGGCAAGGGTTTGAAAAGTGCGTTGCTTCCTTCAACCATTATAGTTTTGGCGCGGTCTGCGATTTCCTGTTCGCGGGCATTGCCGGGATCCGCCCGGAGATCGAGCATCCCGGATATAAGCATTTCCTGCTCAAACCTCTGGTTGGAGGAACACTGACCGAAGCCCATGCAAAGTACGAGAGCATCTATGGGCCGATCGAATCTTCGTGGAAGCGGAACAGAGACACAGTGGACTATACCTTTGTCGTACCCCCCAACACCACCGCCACTGTTATGCTGACCGCGGATCCGGCAGCGCTTGAACTGGTCAGGCGTACCTATCCTGATGCGGTGTATGAAAACGGTCGGATCTGTTTTTCCGTCGGAAGCGGCAGGTGGCAGGTGAAGGGGATTCGTATGCAAGCAGGGAGCGATGAAAGATGAAGATCACCAAAGACACCAAACTGAGGGACATCCATAACGCTCCGGAGTTCTCGCAGGCGAGAGGCCATTTGATCTCCGGTAGTACGGACATATTCAGCGGCGAGGGTGGCGAGCTTACGCTGGAAGATCTCCAACGAAAAACACCGACCTGGAATTACCGCGATATGATCTATGGCCTGGAGCGTCTGCAGGAGGTCTCCGGGAAAGGCGGTCAATATGTGTACCCCGTGTATACCGATGGGGAAATAAAAGACGACCCGCATTTAGGGCAGGTTCAGCTTTTTTACCTGCCTGCCGGCCAGAAGCGCCACGACTTCTACGCGATTCTGCTTGCCGGTGGTGCCTATGGCGCTGTGTGCACCATGGTGGAGTCGCTTCCCGTTGCCGCGAGGCTCAACGATCTGGGCGTCACGTGCTTTTGTCTGAACTATCGCACCGCAGTTCAGGAGAGTTTTATTTCCGGCCTGATGCCAAAGCCCCTGGATGATCTTGCCGCTGCGTGGCGGTTCATTGCATCGCATCAAGATAGTTTTGGCGTCAATGTGGAAGATTACATAGTAGGTGGATTCTCCGCCGGTGGTCATACCGCAGCCCTGTGGGGTACAGCGCACTTGGGCTATCGCAACTATGGCATTCCCGCTCCCAAGATGCTGCTGTTGGGTTACCCGCTGATCACGATGGAAAACCAGAAGCCGGGACAGGTTACGGACTATATCAACCTTGGCTTGTTTGGGACCGGCTATACCATCGAGGATATCCGCCGGTATGCCGTCAATCTGCACGTGGATGCGGCATATCCCAAAGTCTATTTGGCGCAGAGCATGGATGACGATACCGTCCCTCCCCAGGATTCCGAGGACTTGAGAATCGCTTTGGAAAGAGCCGGTGTTCCTTTCCGCATGGAGCGTCCCGCCTCCGGTGGGCACGGCTTTGGCCTCGGCTCTGCCACGCCGCTGGATGGCTGGGTGGAACGCGCTATGGCGTTTTTGAATGAACGAACGTTATGAAAGAAAAAGATAACATCCAGTTCTGGGATACTTCCGCGCTGGCAGAAACCGCCGCCATTCGCAGTCGCTGCGACGCTGCGTATATCGAAGCACAGCTAAAATTGCGATTTCCGGAAGAAACCATGCGCGTGATCTCGGTTAGCATCAACGAGACCGGGGTGTATAAGAGCACCTCGCATCTTCTTCTGAAGCTCCTGAGTGGTTTCTCGCCGATCAAGGGGCTTCCTCCCTACTGCGAAGTGCAACTGGACCACCAGACCGGCAAATTCACCGAGCGCGTCACGGTCTGGTCGCCCCTGGCGTGGAATGACCGCTTTGCCGGCACCGCAGGCGGCGGCATCAGTACAGGCGGTATGCAATACATCACCGCACCCAACAATACGGTCAGAGGGTGGACGCTTCCCTTTGCGCTTATCAACGGCTTTACTGCCGCAACCGTTGATGCGGGTAACGTCACCGGCCGCCATGACCGGGCCGTTGACCCCGTTACACACGAACTGAACGATGACCTGATCGAAAACTGGCGGGCAAGAGCTACCCATTTTATGACCCTGTTCGGCAAAGCCGTAGCCGAGATACTCCACCAGCGTCCCGTCCGGTATGCCTATATGAACGGCGGCTCCGGCGGCGGCAGACAGTCTATGGTGGAGGCTCAGGAATTTCCGCAGGATTATGACGGCATTTGGGCCTCCTGCCCTGCCATTAACTGGTCGAAATTCGTGCTGGTGGGTTTCTGGCCTATAGCGGTGATGAACAGTTACGGTCATACTCTGACGCCCGATAAGATTGGCTATTTCCGCACCGCCGTTCATGACAGTGTCGGCGGAAGAGAGTCCTACTTTAAGCTGGCGCATAGGGTGGATTTTGACCCCGAAACTTTGATCGGTCGAAAAACGAAAGATGGGCCAATCACCCAAATGGATGCCATCGTTATGAAGGAAATCTGGAACGGCCCGCGCCGCAAAAACGGTCAACGACTGTGGTATGGCTTCCGACCCGGCGTTAAATTCTGGAATGTGGGTCTGCCGGTGGGCGCTTTCTATTACAGTCTCATCGGCAAGAAACCGAAGCCCTTCTTTCTCTGCAACAACTACGCCCGCTGGATTACCAGGGACCCCCAGCAAGATTTCAGCGGCATCACGATGGAAGAGTTTGAGGCGCTTTTTGACAAGAGCACCACACTTTTTGCTCACGCTGCTGGAGACAAGGCGGACCTGCGGCCCTTTGCGCAGGCCGGCGGTAGGCTAATCATTGACCACGGCCTTGATGACCCGCTCATCCCCGTGGACGGCACCATTGATTACTATGATCGTATGTGTCGCCTCCATGGCGGCAAGGAAAGTGTGGACGAATTCTGCCGACTATACCTGACACCAGGCGACGGTCATGGCAATTGCTTTGGCAATGGCCCTGGCATCACTGAGTCCGATGGGATGCGCGTGTTAATTGATTGGGTGGAGAACGGACAGGCTCCTGGCGCAATGCGCGTTGTTCAGGTCAAAAGACTGGGCGGTAAAACCATGTGCGAGCGTGTACAACTGCCGCACTGAAGAGAGGCCGGCGCTAATGCACATCATCCAGCACGAAAATGGCTGACTACAAGACTAACGACTACGTGACTAAATTCGAAACGTTCATATATCTCAACGGCACGACCATGTCGAAATAGCGCAGCGAGTAAGGATCACCGTGAACCAACCGAGCCATTTTTCCCAGTCCGGGGAAGCTCCACTCTTCTTTGGTGTGGGGCAAATCATGGGTGATCCATTGAATCATATGCTCAAGATAGGCCTTGGGAAGAGCACAGCGGTCGTGGGCGGAATAGATCACATCAAAGTCTTGTGCCTGGAGACGGCGCAAAGATTCGCAGAACACATGGAGGGGGACAAAGTCGGTCATGCCATAGAGCAGACGCCGGGCACAAGTATCGCCGGAGAGCAGGACTTTTGACTGGCGATCAAGAAGAAGTATGCTTCCCGGTGTGTGACCGGGTATGTTGAATACATCCAGCACACGATCGCCCAGATCAAGGGTGTCGCCATCCTGCAGAGAATGTATGGTGGGACAGGGGGTTACAGGCGGCATCCCCATCATCCCATCTCGGATCAATTTTTCATCAGCAAGGTGCATCCACACATCGCTGAATTCGCTCAAAAAGTAAGTGTGATCGGGATGTCCGTGGCTGAGCACAAGCTGAACGGGCTTTCCGGCCAGCTCTTGGGTATATTCCCGCATACCGGCCTCGTTCACCGCCAAATCGAACAATAGCGCCCGCTCCTTGCCAACGACGAGATAAGCGTTGCCGGTGGGATTTCCGGGAGCAAGCGAGCTTCCTTCCGTTGTGGGGCTTGTGCATAGACTGGAAATCAGAAAAATCCCACGCATGATTTCTACATGAAACAGGTTCTCCGATTTGTTCATCATTATCAGAAGAATACTCCTTTGGTATATTCATGCTACATCTGGTTACCCAGAATCATCGCCAATGCGCTTTGTTACCATAGAGTATGGCTTATAGTTGTCGAAAGGTCAAATTCGAGTGGGATGAAACTGATCAAGTAATCTGCATATGGGCTGAGGATTCCTTGGCATTGTCTGATTCGTGTTTCGGAATAAAATGTGAGTGCGCCGTAATAAGGAATTCTGATCGGTATCTACGAGCTAGTCCACATCTGCATCGAAATAGTGGAGAGGAACTATGAAAGGTATTTCTCATTTCATCACGGGCGTAGCGATTGCGACCTTCTTCCCCGAAGTTGTGCGGCAGGCTGAATTAGGAGGACTGCTGCCAATGTTAGGAGGGATCGGTGGCATCTTGCCTGATACGATAGACTTTAAGATTGCCAGATATTGGGAACGATTTGATCTCTCTATCGATCCCGGCCTGGAACCCGATGCAGAAAAGATCGCCGATGCCCTCGTCGCGGCAATGCGGCGGGCTTACGAGACCGGCACGGATGTCAACCTCGTCGCTCATACGATTCGTGTAGGGGCCGATCTCTGGCGCGAGTACGCCATCCGCTTCATCCCCGACAGCGACGAGATTGCCGTGCGCATCGGGCCGTTGGTCAACACCGGGCAGGTGCCGCTTGCCGGAAGTGAGCCGGAGGGGGCGGTGGAAGTCCGCCGCAAGGTCGGCGTGCCGGTGCGCAACACGTACAGCGAAGAGTACAAAGTCAACATCTTTTCCGGGCCGACGTTCCGCTTTGCGCGGGAGGGGGACCAGGTGCGGGTTCACTTCCTGGATTGGCATCACCGCTGGACGCACAGCTTGCTCCTCGCCGTGGCGGTCGGTGCGGTGATGGGGCTGCTGGTGGGGCTGCTCACCGGCAACTGGAACACGGCAGGGTGGGGTGGCCTGGTGACGGGGTTGGGTTTTGCCGGGCATATCCTTGAAGATCAGCTTGGACATATGGGCTCCAATCTCTTCTGGCCGCTCACGCGCAAGCGCATCCCCGGTCCGGGTCTGATTCACGCCAGTGATGCGATTCCCAACTTCCTCACGGTCTGGACAGCCGTGGCGTTGATTCTCTTCAACCTCGACCGGTTTTCGGGCGCGGCGCGCCTGCTGCCCTCGAGCTACCTGCTGGTCGCGGTGGGGCTGCCGTGGCTCATGCTGGGCGGAGTGTATGTGCTCGGCAAATCTCGCGGAGCGCATCCGCAGCCTTTGCGGGAGGGTGTCCGCCAGGAGGAGCGCATTGCGGAAGCCAACCCGGTCGAGATGGCCTGATGTCCACGGAACTGTGGTATAATTCCTGTTTGTGAGAAAGGTTTGCGCATCGTCTCTGCCCTGGAGCATCAGAGTAGCGTTGCTCCTGGTTCTCGTCTTGACGAACGCCTGTCAGGCTGTTGTAACGCCTCCGCCCACTGCGACGCTCCCGCCTACCACGACGTCTACTCCGCGGACGACTGCGGTGTTGTCACCGAGCGGCTTTCTTACGCCCATCCCACCCACGGCAACGTTGACGCTGACGCCTTCTCCTACTCCGGTGGTGCATATCGTGGTGCAAGGGGATACACTTTTCGGCATCGCTCTGGAATACGGCGTCAGCATGGATGCGCTGGTGCAGGCGAACGGCCTGGATGTGAACCAATACCTGAGCATCGGGCAGACGCTGGTTATCCCGATGGACACGGAGGAGGGCGAGGAGCTGGGCATGGTCGCGCCGGTGGGACACATGATTTTGGCGACCCCGACGCCGTTGCCTTTGGACATCGTGGGGACGACGTTGTACCAGACACCGGTGGGGGGGGTGTGGTGTATGGGCGAGGTCGCCAATACCACCGCCGGCCCGATCACTAACATCCAGGTGCAGGTGACGCTGGTTACTGCCGGTGGCATACCGTTACAGGCGAGCACGGCGTTAGCGGCGGCCGATTACCTTGCGCCAGGCGCGCGCGCGCCCTTTGCCGTCTTGTTCAAAGCGCCGCCTGCCGGCTACGCGGATATGCAGGTGAGTCTGCTGCGCGGTGAAGCGGTGAGTGCCATCACCGCCGGCTTTGTCCCGCTGGATGTGGCGCAATCCGCCGGCGCAGTCTCCGGCCCTCAATATCGGGTCACAGGGGTGTTGCTCAACAACAGTGGCGTTGCCGTAAGTCGCATCACCGTGGTGGTGACGCTCTACGACAAGGAGGGCAAAGTTCTTGGGTATCGGCAGACCGTTTTGGATGCCGAGACGGTTTTGCCCGCCGGACAGAGCCGAGAATTCAGAGTCTTACTGACGCCGCAAGGCCTGCAGCCGCCTGCTTCTTTTCAAGTTCTGGCCTGGGGTGTGCGTTAGCGTCTGACTAACGACTACCAAATTATTTCCGAGGGGGAGGGATGTATTGATGGAAGGCTATTGGAAAGTGCATCGGGTGATCGGCGCGCTCTACCGTCTGTTGACTCGTCTGGAAATCAGCGGAGCAGAGCATATCCCCGCAGAGGGCGGTTGCTTAATCGTTACCAACCACATCAGCCGGCTCGATACGCCGACCTTGCTGATAGCTGTACCTCGGCGCATCTATCCGTTGGCCGCCGATAAGTACAAGCACTTTCCGGTCTTCAATTGGTTGCTCAACATCAGCGAAGCTGTCTGGATCAACCGCACCGAGTTCGACCGTGAGGCCCTGCTGAAATCGATTGAGGTGCTCAAGCGGGGCGACGTGCTCGGTATTGCGCCCGAAGGCACCCGCTCCCGGAGCGGGACTTTGCAAAAAGCCAAGCCCGGCGTTGCCTTTCTGGCTGCGCGTACCGGCGTTCCCATTGTTCCGGTGGGTATCACCGGGACCAATACCATGCTGCAAGACTTTTTGCATTTGCGGCGGATGCACATTTGCGTCCGATTTGGCGAGGCGTTTTACTTGCCCAAGTATGGCAAGCTGACCGCGGAAGAGTTGGACGCCACGACCGATTTGATTATGAGCCGCCTGGCCGCGTTGTTACCACCTGCCTATCGCGGCGTGTACGCGACTACTACAGTCGCCACAGGGTTCGCCGTCACGTAAAAGCATCGAGCATTGATTTGCGTTTTGACGGAAAACATAGTCATGGTATAATACTCGTTCGCATGTCTCTATTGTCGAGTTATTTTTTGGTTCATCATTGCGTGAGCGATGAAGCGAACAGCACCCACCGTCAGGTGGACACCCACCGTCAGGTGGGCGCACCCACCGGATGGTGGGCGTCACATTGGCACCCAGGAGGGGAAGAAATAGCATGTCAGTAGCCAACCTTGGGGTAAAGTCTTATGCGCGAATTTCCAGCGCCTTGCCGTTACCGGGTCTGGTCGAGGTACAGTTAGAGTCGTATCAATGGCTGCTCACTGAAGGGCTGTTGCAGCTCTTCGATGAAATCTCACCGATTGAGAGCTTTAATGGTTTGCTGAGTCTGTATCTGCCGGGCAGTAAAGCCAAAGAGGCCGGCTTCGACCTCGGCTATCGTTTTGGCGAACCCAAGCA
Source organism: Chloroflexota bacterium (assembly GCA_019873725.1). Taxonomy (GTDB): domain Bacteria; phylum Chloroflexota; class Anaerolineae; order B4-G1; family SLSP01; genus DSWT01. The sequence continues at coordinate 15,265 of JAIOAS010000009.1, forward strand.
CAGCCAGGAAGAATGTTTGGACCGCGATCTCACCTACGCGGTGCCGTTGTACGTGGATGTGGCCCTGGTCAACCGTGAGACCAGCGAAATCGTCCAGCAGGAGATTTTCCTGGGCGATCTCCCGCAAATGACCGAGAGCGCCACGTTCATTATCAACGGCACAGAGCGCGTGGTCGTGAGCCAGTTGATCCGTTCGCCCGGCGTCTATTTTGGCGTGGAAGATGACGGCGGCCACCGGCTGGCGACGGCTAAGTTGATTCCCGATCGCGGCGTGTGGATGGAGTTCGAGACGCGCAAATCGGGCTACCTGACGCTGCGCTTCAACCGTAAGCGCACGATTCCCGTTACCATCTTCCTGCGGGCTCTGGCCGCCGTAGATGATGAACTGCACGGCACGCTCCTCACCGTCGGCGATGACGCCGAGTTGCTGGAACTGTTCGCCGAGGCCGATAATGACCCGGATCATCCCTGGATCGCCAATACGATTCGCCAGGAACCGGTGTGGGAGCCTCGGATGGACCGCACCGTGGCCCAGGAAGCCTTGATCGAATTCTACCGCCGTATGCGCCCTGGCGATCCGCCAACGTTGGAGAACGCCCAGGAGTACATGGTTTCGCAGATTTTCGACCCGCAGCGTTACAACTTGCAGCGGGTAGGGCGCTACAAGCTCAACCAGCGCATGCAAATCAATGTGCCGTCGTCCATTTTGACGATCACCAAAGAAGATATCGTCGCCCTGGTGCGGCGTATGATCCACATCAACAACGGCGTCGCCGGTCCTGACGACATGGACCACCTCGGCAACCGCCGGGTGAAGACCGTGGGTGAACTGGTGCAGGCGAAGATTCGCGTTGGCCTGGTACGCATGGAGCGGGTCGTCAAAGAGCGCATGAGCATCCGTGAGGAATCACCGACGCCCGTCAATCTTGTCAACATCCGCCCGGTGGTGGCTTCGATTCGGGAGTTCTTCGGCTCCAGTCAACTCTCCCAGTTTATGGAGCAGACAAATCCGTTGTCCAGCCTTACCCACAAGCGCACACTCTCGGCGCTTGGCCCTGGCGGTCTGCGCCGTGAGCGCGCCGGCTTCGATGTGCGCGATGTGCACAACAGCCACTATGGCCGCATCTGCCCCATCGAAACCCCGGAAGGCCCCAACATCGGCCTGATCGGGCGCTTGTCCACGTATGGGCGGGTCAATGAATTGGGCTTTATCGAGACGCCTTATCGCCGTGTCGTGCGCGCGCTGCACCACAAAACCGATCAATTGGTCGGCGAGATTCTGCGTGAAGATGTGGTCGATCCGGCGACCGGCGCGGTGGTGGCGCCGGCCAACACCGAGATTACCCCGGCGTTGGCGCAGCACATCGCGGCTTTGGACTTGACCGAACCTGTCAAAATCGTCCCGCGTGTCACCAACGATGTCGTCTATCTCTCCGCCGACCGCGAAGAGCCTTACGTGATTGCCCAGGCCAATGCGCCGTTGGACAGCAACGGTCGTTTCAAAGGAAAGCAAGTCTCGGTGCGCAAGGGCGACCAATTCAGCTTCTCGCCGGTTGACCGCATCGATTTTATGGATGTCGCTCCGGTGCAAATTGTCGGCGTCTCGGCTGCGTTGATTCCTTTCCTGGAACACGACGACGCGAACCGCGCGTTGATGGGATCGAACATGCAGCGGCAGGCCGTACCGCTGATCCAGCCCGAAGCGCCTTACGTCGAAACCGGCATTGAGCAGGCCGCGGCACTGAACTCCGGCCTGGTGATCCTCTCCAAAGGCCCCGGCGTGGTGTTGAGCGTCACCGGCGACCGCATCGTCGTGGGGCAGGATGACGGTCAGGTGGTGACGTATAACCTGAAGAAATACGCGCGTTCCAACCAGAGCACGTGCATCGACCAGCGCCCGAACGTGATTAAAGGACAGCGAGTGGAAAAGGACACCATCCTGGCGGATAGCTCTTCTACCGAGGGGGGACGCCTGGCGCTCGGTCAGAACGTGTTGGTCGCCTTTATGTCCTGGGAGGGCGGTAACTACGAAGACGCCATCCTGCTCAGCGAACAGTTGGTGCGGGATGACCGCTTCACTTCCATTCACATCGAGAAACACGAAATCGCCGCGCGCGATACCAAACTTGGGCCCGAAGAAATCACCCGCGAAATCCCCAACGTTTCTGACGACGCGTTGCGTGACCTCGATGAAGAAGGCATCGTGCGCATCGGCGCGGAAGTTGGGCCGTTGGACATTCTGGTTGGGAAAATCACCCCTAAGGGTGAGAAAGAACTGACGCCCGAAGAGAAACTTCTGCGCGCCATCTTCGGCGAAAAACTGCGCGATGTGAAGGACACCAGCCTGCGCATGCCGCACGGCGCGCATGGCAAGGTGGTCGAGGTCAAGGTCTTTGACCGTGAGGAATACCGCGATTTGCCGGCGGGGGTTGAGCGTGTTGTGCGCGTCAGCGTGGCGCAGCGCCGCAAGATCACCGAGGGCGACAAGATGGCCGGACGCCATGGCAACAAGGGCGTCATTTCGCAGATCGTCCCCCTGGAGGATATGCCGTACCTGGCCGATGGCACCCCCGTTGATGTGATTCTCAACCCGCTCGGTGTGCCGGGCCGTATGAACATTGGGCAAGTGCTGGAGACGCATCTGGGGTGGGCTTCTGGACGCCTCGGATTCCGCTCGATCAGTCCTGTCTTTGATGGCGCAGATGAGGAAGAGATCGCCGCCGAGTTAGCGCGCGCGTGGCTCATCGATTATGCATGGGACATTGTGACAGAGCGCGCCTGGGCCTGGCTGAAAGCGCAGGAATATCCCCTGGAGATGCTGCGGGATGATGACGAAGCGCGCCTGCTCTATATCGCCGCCTGGTTGACGCCCAAGGGGTACAAAGTCGATGCGTTGCGCGATGATCGGAACTATGCGCGTCGCTCCGTGTTACGGGAATGGCTCAAGGAAAAGGGGTATCGTCCTGAAGATCTGCTCTTCTTTGAAGACGATCCCCGGCCTATCAGTGAAAGTGCAGAGGTCAATCGCCGGGCGCAGGCGGTATGTCTGCGTCTCTGGCTGGAAGCGCGTGGGCAGGATGTCAGCAACCTGAGTGACGAAGAGGCCATTCTCAAGGCGACGGAATACAGCTTCGCCCATAACGACCCGCTGCCCACGTTGGGGAAGATGGTGCTTTACGATGGCAAGACCGGATTGCCCTTCGACCAACCGATCACTGTGGGTATCATCTACATCATGAAGCTCGCGCACCTGGTCGAAGACAAAGTGCATACCCGCTCTACCGGTCCCTACTCGCTGGTCACCCAACAGCCGCTGGGAGGCAAGGCGCAATTCGGCGGGCAACGCTTCGGTGAAATGGAAGTGTGGGCACTGGAGGCCTACGGCGCGGCGTACACGCTGCAAGAGATGCTCACCATCAAATCGGATGACGTGCAGGGGCGGGTCAAAGCCTACGAGTCCATCGTCAAGGGCCTGCCGATTGAAGAGCCAGGCATCCCGGCTTCGTTCAAAGTGCTGGTGAAGGAACTGCAAAGCCTGGCGTTGGCGGTCGAAGCCGTCACGGATTCGGGCGAAGTCCTGCGCTTTGGACGTGATGACCGGCGCATGCAGTTGCCCAAACTAGGCATGGGCTTGTTGGGGTTGGCGCCCAGGGAATAAGCTGCGCGCTGCCGTCGGTGAATGGGTTGACGTTTTTTCCCTTTGTGGTACAATTTTTATTCGCTGACGGCAGCAAGAACTCCTGCCATCGACAAGTGAAAGGGGCTGAAGGCTAAGGGCAAAGCCCCAGGTACTACGGCAACAACGAGGAGGCCATCGCAGCTAAAGATGGCCTTCTTCACTGGAATTATGAAGGTTTTTGACATCAGAGGCCGGTCTGATCCTGGCTGATGGGTTAAGTTGAGGAGGAGAAAGTGCCTACAATTAATCAGTTGCTGCGCAAGGGACGCAAACCGAAGTCGCGCAAAGCGCAGGCGCCTGCGCTTCTGTATAACGTGAATACGAAGAAGGGCGGCCGACGCACGCGACCAGGGGGCGGTAACCCGCAGAAGCGTGGTGTTTGCACGGTGGTCAAGACAACCACACCCAAGAAACCGAACTCCGCATTGCGGAAAATCGCGCGTGTTCGGTTGTCCAACCGTATCGAAGTCACGGCGTACATTCCCGGTGAAGGCCACAATTTGCAGGAGCACTCGGTGGTGTTGGTGCGCGGTGGTCGTGTGAAGGACCTCCCTGGTGTGCGTTATCACATCATCCGCGGGGCCTTGGATTCCACCGGGGTCGATGGACGCAGTCAGCAGCGTTCTAAGTATGGGACGAAGAAAAACGCGAAAGACGCTAAGGGCGCCGTCAAGAAGAGGAAGTAAGGAGACAAAGCAAACCATGCCGAGACGAAGCAGTCCGCCTAGACTTGAAATCCCCCCCGACATCCGCTACAACAGCGTGCCGTTGCAGCGGTTCATCAATCGTATGATGCGCGTCGGCAAGAAGAGTGTTGCGCAGCGTGTGATGTACAAGGCATTGGAGCGTGTGGAGGCGCGCACCAACAAGCCGGCTCTTGAGGTTTTCGATGCCGCGTTGCGCAATGTTGCGCCGGCCATTGAAATCAAACCGCGCCGGGTGGGTGGGGCTACCTATCAGATTCCGGTCGAAGTACCGGCGCACCGTCAGCTTTCCCTGGCGATTCGTTGGATTTTGGATGCGGCGCGCAAGCGCTCCGGCCATGGCATGGTCGAGAAATTGTCGGCGGAGCTGATAGACGCGGCTAACAATGCCGGCGCCGCAGTTAAGAAGCGTGAGGACACCCTGCGTATGGCGGAGGCTAACCGCGCTTTCGCGCACTTGCGCTGGTAAGCGCCATCGAGTCTCCCCGCCGAGCGCAGCGGACCCGCATTGGCTGTCGCTGGTTGAACGACAAAGTGGTTGGCGATGGCCGCAGAACATTCACTTGCACATATACGTAACATCGGCATCATTGCGCATATCGATGCCGGTAAGACGACGACCACCGAGCGGATCCTGTACTACACAGGCAAGACGCACCGGCTAGGTAACGTCGATGAGGGCACCACCGTCACCGACTGGATGATCCAGGAACGGGAGCGCGGCATCACGATCACCTCCGCCGCCGTCACCTGTTACTGGCGCGACCATCAGATCAACATCGTGGACACGCCCGGTCACATCGACTTTACCGCCGAAGTGCAACGCAGCCTGCGGGTGCTGGATGGCGGAGTGGTGGTTTTTGACGGGACGGCGGGCGTGGAACCGCAGTCCGAAACCGTGTGGCGGCAGGCCCGCATGTTTGGTGTGCCGCTCCTGGCCTTCATTAACAAGATGGATAAACTCGGCGCCGATTTCGCGTACGCTGTTGGAACGATGCGCGAGCGTCTGAAGGCGCACCCTCTGCCCATCCAGTGGCCGATGGGGGCCGAATCGAGTTTCCGTGGGGTGGTGGACCTCCTGGCGTGGAAGGCCATCATCTGGGCCGATGAGCTCGGAACAGTTATCCAGGAAATGGCAGTCCCCGCCGAAGTGGAGACCGAGGCGTGGCTGGCGCGCGAAGCGATGATCGAGTCCATCGTCGAGACGGATGAGCGCTTGACAGAGCGCTATCTGGAAGGCGAAGAGATTGCCGCAGCAGACTTGCGCGCTGCCCTGCGGAAGGCGACCTTGCGGGGTGAGTTACAGCCCGTGCTGTGTGGCTCTTCCCTGCGCAACAAAGGCGTGCAATTGTTGCTTGATGCGATTGTGGACTTCTTGCCCTCACCGGAGGATATTCCGCCGGTCCGCGGTAAGAATCCCAAGAAAGACACCATCGAAGAGCGTCCGGCGGACCCTGAAGCGCCGTTGGCAGCTCTGGTCTTTAAAATTGCGACTGACCCTTACGTGGGGCGTCTGGCTTACTTCCGGGTGTATTCCGGGAAGATAAGCCGGGGGAATGTTTACCTGAACCCCACCAAGGGGGTACGCGAACGAGTTCCGAAGCTGTTGCGCATGTTTGCCGACCGCCGGGAAGAAGTCGATGAGTTGAGCGCGGGCGACATCGGCGCGACACTTGGCCTGAAAAGCACGTTCACCGGCGATACGTTGGCCGCCATGCATGCGCCGATCATCCTGGAAACCATCCGTTTCCCTGAGCCGGTCATCTCGGTGGCGGTTGAGCCGCGCACGGTTGCCGATCAGGATCGGCTGAACGAAGCGTTGCAGCGACTCGCCGAAGAAGACCCCACCTTCCGGGTGCGCCTGGATGAAGGAACAGGGCAGACCGTCATCTCGGGGATGGGGGAACTGCACCTGGATATCCTGGTGGATCGGATGCTGCGCGAGTTCAACGTGCAGGCTAACGTGGGCAAGCTCCGGGTCTCGTATCGAGAAACGGTCACCCGTACCAGCCAGGCCGATGTGGTTTTCGACCGGATGCTGGCTGGAAAACCGCAGTACGCGCGGGTTGTTTTGGAAGTAGCTCCCGCCGACACAGGCGGAGAATCGCGATTTGAGAACATGCTGCGTCCGCAGGACCTGCCGCCCACATTTGTTGAGGCGGTCAGAGCTGGGGCGCTAGAGTCGTTGGACAGCGGTTTCCTGGCAGGGTACCCGGTGGTGGGCGTGATCGTCCGGCTGATCGGGGCGGAAATGCGGCCGGAGTTTTCGACCGAGATCGCCTTCAAAGCCGCAGCGGCGCAGGCGTTTCGCCAGGCCGTCGAAGCGGCGGCCCCGGTGCTGTTGGAGCCGGTGATGGATGTCGAAGTGGTCCTGCCAGAGGAGTTCGTTGGCGAGGTGTTAGGCGATTTGAACGCGCGTGACGCCAGTGTCCAAATGATGGAAGCCCGTCCTGGCGGCGGACAGGCCATCCGGGCCTACTGCCCTTTAGCAAAAATGTTTGGGTATGCAACCGACCTGCGGAGTATGACGCAAGGACGGGGAACATTCACAATGGAGTTCCATCACTATGCACCGGTGGACTCCCGGCAAATGGATGCCATTTTATATGGCGCGTAGGACCAGTTGTATAGCAGGGTTAACTGTAAGCAGTGGACGCTGACATCAGTGGACACTGTCACCAGTGTCGCTATCGTGGTTGGTTCATCATTCGAGTATACATAAGATCAATTAGCAAAGAAATAAGGAGAGGCAAGCAATGGCTAAAGAGAAATTTGAGCGCACAAAGCCACATGTGAACGTTGGGACGATTGGTCACATCGACCATGGGAAGACCACGCTGACCGCGGCGATCACCCGCACCTTGTCGACCAAGGGCTGGGCGACGTTCAAGGGGTATGATGAGGTTGCCAAGGCGGATGCCAAAATGTTCCGCCGTGATGCGACCAAAATCTTGACCGTCGCTATCTCCCACGTGGAATACGAAACCGAAAAACGCCACTATGCGCACGTGGACTGCCCTGGTCACCGCGACTACATCAAAAACATGATCACGGGTGCCGCGCAGATGGATGGCGCTATCCTCGTGGTGTCCGCGGTGGATGGCCCGATGCCTCAGACGCGCGAGCACATCCTCCTGGCGCGCCAGGTTGAGGTTCCCGCCATCGTGGTCTACATGAACAAGGTTGACCTGATGGACGACCCCGAACTGTTGGAGCTGGTTGACCTGGAGATCCGCGAAGTGCTGAGCGGGTACGGATTCCCCGGCGACGAAACCCCCATCGTGCGCGGGTCCGCGTTGGCGGCCTTGAACTGCAAGAGCGATGACCCCAATGATCCGGCCTACGCGTCGATCTGGGAGCTGATGCGCGTCGTTGACGAATACATTCCTACGCCGCAGCGTGACGAGGACAAGCCGTTCCTGATGTCCATCGAGGACGTCTTCTCCATCAAGGGCCGCGGTACCGTCGTTACCGGGCGTGTGGAGCGCGGGACGATGCGCCCCAACACCGAGGTCGAGCTGGTGGGTGGCATGTATGAGAAGCCCCGCAAGACCGTGGTGACGTCGATGGAAATGTTCCACAAGACGTTGGATGTGGTGCGGGCAGGCGACAATGCCGGCTTGTTGTTGCGCGGCGTCGACAAGGATGAGGTGGGCCGTGGCGTCGTCGTGGCTGCGCCGGGCACCATCCACGCCCGCAGCAAGTTCGAGGCCGAGGTCTACATCTTGCGCCGCGATGAAGGTGGGCGCCACAAGCCCTTCTTCTCCGGCTACAAGCCGCAGTTCTTCATCAGCACGATGGATATCACCGGCACCGTGCATCTGCCGGAGGGCGTCGAGATGGTGATGCCTGGCGACCGCACCAACATGACGGTGGAACTGATTTCGCCGGTGGCGATTGAGTCTGGTCAACGCTTCGCCATTCGTGAAGGTGGCCTGACCGTTGGTGCCGGTATCATCACCAAGATTCTGGGCTAATCCAATCCTGCACTACAAGGTGGTTTATGGCTAAACAACGTATTCGTATTCGGTTGAAGGGATATGATCATCGTATCCTGGATGAGTCCGCGCGGCGTATTGTCGAAGCGGCTGAACGGACGGGGGCGCGGGTCGTCGGCCCGGTGCCGCTGCCGACCAAGATTGAGCGATTTGCGGTACGCCGTTCGACGTTCATCGACAAGGATAGTCACGAGCACTTCGAGATTCGCACTCACAAGCGATTGATCGATATCCAGGAACCGGATTCGAAGACTATCGATACGCTGATGCGGTTGAATATGCCGGCCGGCGTCGATATCGAGATCAAACTTTAAGCGTTGAGTTGCGCTGCTACAGCTGCCCCCTGGTCGTTTCCCAACTACAGGGTTAAGGACCAGGGGGCTAGTGTGGCGGTAGCATGGGATGATGCGGCAACCTAGGGCTGGCAGTCCCAAGGAGGATAGGGTGAAAGGGATTCTAGGTACTAAAGTGGGGATGACCCAGGTTATTCAAGAGGACGGCCTCGTGGTGCCGGTGACAGTGGTAGAAGCCGGGCCGTGTTTTGTCACGGGTGTGCGCACCCCCGAGCGCGATGGGTACCGCGCGGTGCAGTTGGGGTTTGGCCCGACCAAGTCCCAGCGCCTGACCAAAGGTCAGCGGGGCCATTTACAGCAGGCTGGCGTGCCCGACCTGCGCTATTTGCGCGAGTTGCGTACCCGCGAGGATGAGCAGTACGAGCTGGGGCAAAAGGTGCTGGTGGATATTTTCGCGCCGGGCGAGTGCGTCGATGTCGAAGCGAACTCCAAAGGGCGCGGATTTGCAGGGGTGGTCAAACGCCATAACTTTGCCGGTGGTCCACGCACTCACGGTCAATCGGATCGGGAGCGCGCGCCGGGGTCCATCGGTGCATGTGCTACGCCCGGTAAAGTGTGGAAAGGCAAGAAAATGCCCGGTCGGATGGGCGGCAAGAAAGTAACGGTTTCCAATCTCGAAGTTGTGCTGGTTGATCCAGAGCGCAACCTGATTGCTTTGCGGGGCAGCGTCCCTGGGCCAAACGGTGGTTTGGTTGTGATCAAGACCGCCCGTAAGCAAAAGACTGACAAGTCAGTCGCTAAGGGAGGTAAGTAGCAATGCTTATTCCAGTCATGAATATGCAGGGCGAGAAAGTCGACGAGATTGAACTGCGCCCGGATATTTTTGAGGCGGCGGTGAACGTCCCGTTGATGCATCAAGCACTGGTGCGCCAGGCCGCGAATGCTCGCCTCGGCACGCACAAAACGAAGACTCGCGGTGAAAATAACCGCTCGAAAACCAAGTGGTATCGCCAAAAGGGTACCGGGCGTGCCCGCCATGGCAGTCGCAATGCCCCCATCTTCGTGGGGGGTGGGATTGCTCACGGCCCTGTGCCGCGCAGCTATGAGAAGAAGATGCCGGTGAAGATGCGGCGCGCGGCGTTGCGCTCGGCGCTTTCGGTCAAAGCCGCAGCGCAGCAGATCGTCGTGGTTGACCAGTTGGCGATGGATGCGCCCAAGACCAAAGAGATGGTGCGGGTATTGCGCAACCTGTCGGTAGTGGATGGCAAGTCCCTGATCCTGCTTCCGGAGCGCAATGCACCGGTTGAACTTTCTATCCGCAACCTGCCCACAGCCAAAGCGCTGCGTGCGCATTATCTGAACATCAAAGACTTGATGAGCGCCGACTATCTCGTCATGCCATTGGGGGCGCTTGAGGTGGTCGAGTCCATTCTGGGACTGGCCTCCTAGACACGGCGAGAGGAGTAGAGTCATGGATATTTATGAAGTCATTGTCCGCCCGCTCGAAACGGAAAAGGCTTATAGCCAACGTGAGTTGGGGCAGTACGTTTTTATGGTCAATCGCAAAGCGAACAAAGCACAGATTTCACGTGCCGTTGAGGAAATCTACAGTGTTAACGTGCAGTCTGTGAATGTGATGAACATGCCGGCCAAAATCAACCACATCCGTGGACGCCACCCGGTTACCCGTCGTTCTCCGTGGAAAAAAGCCGTGGTGACTTTGGCGCCGGGTGAATCGATCGAGGCTCTGGAGGCTTAGGATGGCAATCAAAAATTACAAGCCCACTTCTCCCAGCCGCCGCTGGATGACCGGACACACGTTTGAAGAGATCACCCGGACGGAGCCGGAAAAGAGCCTGGTGTGCCCTCTGCGCAAGAAGGCCGGTCGCAACGCCTACGGGCGGGTCACGGTGCGCCATCGCGGTGGCGGTCACGCACGCCAGTATCGCCTGATCGATTTCCGGCGTGACAAGTTCGACATTCCGGCGCGGGTGGATTCGATCGAATATGATCCCAACCGCTCGGCGCGCATCGCCTTGCTGGTCTACGCCGATGGCGAAAAGCGCTACATCCTGGCGCCCTTGGGCCTGCGGGTAGGGAACACGGTGGTCAGCTCGCGGAAGAGCGCCGAAGTCTACGTGGGGAATGCTATGCCCCTGGAGCGGATTCCGCTGGGGACGACCGTCCATAACGTTGAGCTTTACCCCGGTCGTGGCGGCCAAATGGTGCGCGCAGCAGGCGCGTCGGCTCAGGTTTTGGCTAAAGAAGGGGATTATGTGACCTTGCGCTTGCCCAGTGCGGAAATGCGCCGGGTGCACAAAACCTGTATGGCGACGGTAGGACAGGTCGGGAACCTGGATCACGCTAACGTCAAATTGGGCAAGGCTGGCCGCAAACGCTGGTCAGGATGGCGGCCTGCCGTGCGCGGTTCGGCGATGTCGCCGCGTGACCATCCGCATGGCGGTGGTGAAGGGCGTACCCCAATCGGTATGTCCGGCCCGAAGTCTCCGTGGGGCTGGCGGACATTGGGCCGCAAGACCCGCCGGAACAAATCCACTGACAAGTATATCGTTCGTCGGCGCAATGCCGGCCGCCGGTAAGTAAGGGAGGTATAGAATGTCGCGTTCTTTGAAAAAAGGACCTTACGTCAACCCGAAGCTGCTCAAGAAAGTCGAAGAGATGAATCGCAGCGGGCAGAAGCGTGTGCTGCGCACGTGGTCGCGTGCCTCCGTCATCTTCCCGCAGATGGTGGGACACACCATCGCGGTCCACGATGGCCGGCGACATGTGCCGATCTACGTGACGGAGAACATGGTGGGCCATCGCCTGGGGGAGTTTGCCCCCACGCGGACGTTCCGCGGCCATATCGTCAAAGAGAAAAAGGGCCGGGTTGCTACACGGTAAGGGGAATGAGGTAAAGATAATGCCTGAGAGTGTACACGCTATCGCTAAGCATATCCCTATGTCGCCGATGAAAGTACGGCGCATCCTGGCCCCCCTGCGGGGCATGCCGGCGCAGGCCGCCCTGGATGCGTTGCGGGCTATGCCTCACGCAGCAACGGAACCGATTTACAAAGTGATCCGTTCTGCGGTGGCGAACGCCGACGAGATGGGGCTGGATATCGGAAGTCTGTATATCGTTCAGCTTAAGGCTGATGAAGGACCAGGTCGGATGCCCGGCAGGGGTTGGCGCGCGAACTGGGGTAGCCGCGGGCGTTATCGGCCGATCCGCAAACGTTCATCGCACATTACGGTCGTTCTCGAAGAACGGCTTCCAGAGTAGGCTGAGAAGGAGGCGATTTTGGGACGCAAGGTTCATCCCTACGGTTTTCGTTTGAAGGTGATTCGCGATTGGAAGTCGCGCTGGTTTGCCGAGGGTCGGGAATATGCTGACCTGTTGACGGAAGATCGCAAGATTCGCGATATGATTGCGAAGGAAATGCGCGCGCGGGCGCGTGACGGCCAAACCGGCATTTCGCGGGTCGAAATTGAACGCTTTCCCCCCAATCAGGTGTCGGTCATTATCTGGACGGCCCGTCCGGGTGTGGTGATCGGGCGCAAAGGGGAGAACGTCAAGGTCCTGCGGCAGCAACTCGAGGACCTGACCGGTGGTAAGCGCGTGCATGTGGATATTCAAGAGATTGAACAACCGGACATCGATGCCCGGCTGGTGGCGGAGAATATCGTCGCCCAGTTGGAGAAGCGCATCTACCACAGCCGTGCGATGAAACGGGCCGTGCGCCAGGCCTTGCGCGCCGGCGCCGAAGGTGTGAAAGTGATGTGCAGCGGGCGTCTGGCCGGTGCCGAAATGGCACGCCGTGAGTGGATGCGTGAGGGGCGCGTGCCCCTGCAAACATTGCGCGCTGACATCGACTACGCTCAGGATGAGGCGCTGACGACTTACGGTCGTATCGGTGTCAAGGTGTGGATTTACAAGGGCGAGGTCATGCCCCGCAAGTCCGTCGTTGTCGAAGACGCCGAATAGCGCCCTGAGACTGTAAGTAGCTTACGTTGTTATATTGAAGGAGATAGAACCATGTTGATGCCTAAGCGCGTGAAATATCGCAAGCAACATCGTGGGCGCAGAACGGGCAAGGAATCCCGTGGGGTGGATGTATCCTTTGGCGATTACGGGCTGCAAGCCCTGGAACCGGCCTGGGTCACTGCCCGGCAAATCGAAGCTGCGCGGCGCGCCATCGTGCGTCATATGCGCCGGCGCGGCAAGTACTGGATTCGCATTTTCCCCGATAAACCGATTACCGCTAAACCGGCGGAGACCCGCATGGGTAAAGGGAAAGGCAATGTCGAACAGTGGGTAGCTGTTGTGCGTCCCGGTCGTGTCATGTTCGAGGTGGGGGGTATCCCGCTTGATGTGGCGCAGGAGGCCCTGCGTCTGGCAGCCCACAAGCTGCCGATCAAAACTCAGGTGATTACCCGTTTGGATTTGGAGCAGGAGAGTTAGCCATGCAGGCACACGAATTACGAGAAATGACAGAGGAAGAGTTGCGGCAACGCCTGCGGGAAACTCGGCGTGAATTGTTCAACCTGCGGCAACAATGGTATGCCGGCAGCTTGGAGGATCACAATCGGCTGCGCGCGGTGCGCAAGGACATTGCGCGTATCCTGACGATTCTTCGTGAACGCGAGTTGGGAGTAGCGTTGGCGCAGAAAGGAGCAGCGGCATGAGAGAGCGTCGTCGTCGTCTGACAGGTGTGGTGACCAGTGACAAGATGGACAAGACCGTAGTGGTGAGCGTGGAGCGGCGCTATCGCCACCCGCTTTACAAAAAAGTTGTGCGCGCGATGAAGAAGTACATGGCGCACGATGAAAACAACGATTGTCGTCTGGGTGACCGGGTGAGCATCGTCGAGTCGCGCCCCTACAGCCGCCGCAAGCGTTGGGCCGTCGAAGAGATCCTGGAACGGGCTGCGTAAGGAGCTTTGCCATGATTCAAAAAGAAACGCGGTTACAAGTAGCAGACAATACGGGCGCTCAGGAACTCCTGTGCATCCATGTGTTGGGCGGGTCGCGGCGGCGCTATGGTTACATCGGCGACCACATTGTGGCGTCGGTCAAATCGGCGACGCCCACCGCCTCGGTGAAAAAGGGCGAAGTGGTACGCGCGGTCATCGTGCGGGTCGCCAAAGAATACCGACGCTCCGATGGCTCTTATATCCGTTTTGATGACAATGCCGCCGTCATTCTGGATGCTTCGGGCGTCAATCCACGCGGAACCCGCATCTTTGGGCCGGTGGCGCGCGAGTTGCGTGAAAAAGGCTTTATGAAAATCGTGTCTCTGGCACCCGAAGTGTTGTAGGACCGTGAGGTATTGAGATGAACCGTATAAAGAAGGGTGATACCGTACAAGTGATCACTGGCGAGGATAAGGACGTCCGCGGCGAAGTCTTGCGGGTCTTGGCTAAAGAAAATCGCGTAGTGGTCTCGAAAGTCAACATCGTGACGAAGCATCAGAGCGCCCAACGGGCCGGTCGGTCGCAGATGCAGGGCGGGCGGATTCAGTTTGAAGCGCCGATTCACATCTCCAACGTGATGCTGGTGTGCCCGAAGTGCGATCAGGCTACGCGCGTGGGCTATGCCGTCGTCGATGACCGGAAAGTGCGCGTTTGCCGCAAGTGCGACGCAGTGATTGACTAAAACGAAGAAGGTCGATATGCAACCGTTACAAAAGCGTTATCGTGAAGAAATTGCGCCGAATTTGATCAAAGAGTTTGGCTATGCCAATGTGATGCAAGTGCCGCGCATTCGCAAGGTAGTGCTCAATGTGGGGATGGGCGAAGCCCTGGACAACCCCAAAGCTCTGGAGTATGCCGTGGCGGACTTGCGGACGATCACCGGGCAACAGCCGGTCATCACCAAGGCGCGCAAGTCGGTGGCGAACTTCAAGTTGCGCGAGGGCCGCGCCATTGGCGTCAAGGTGACCCTGCGTGGGGAGCGGATGTGGGCGTTCTTGAGCCGTCTGATCAATATCGCGCTGCCGCGCACGCGTGACTTCCACGGCGTGCCCGACAAACTGGATGGGCGGGGTAACTACACCCTGGGGCTGCGCGAGCAATTGTTATTCCCGGAAATCAATTACGACAAGATCGATAAGATTCGCGGGTTTGAAGTCACCATTAACACAACGGCCGAGACCGACGAAGAGGCGCGCCGTCTCCTGGAAATGCTGGGGATGCCTTTCCAGCGTTAATGGCCGCCGGACTGGTGAGCGAAAGAAAGTCGTTTCTTTGAAGCAGTTTTTGTGAAGAAGGAGTAAAGGTATGGCGAAAACATCAATGCCGATTCGCGAAACCCGGCGGAAGTATAAGATACGGGTACGCAACCGCTGTTCTCGTTGTGGACGTCCGCGTGGATATTACCGTCGCTTTGGCTTGTGCCGGATTTGTGTTCGTGAGTTGGCCTTAGAGGGGAAGATCCCCGGCTTGGTCAAGTCGAGTTGGTAATGGAGTAAAGCGATGATAACAACTTCAGATCCAATTGCCGATATGTTAACGCGCGTGCGCAATGCTTTGATGGTCAGGCATGCGACGGTGACGATGCCCTCGTCCAAAATCAAGGTGGCCATCGCCAAAATCCTTAAGGACGAAGGGTACATCGAGGACTACAAAGTGGTCACAGACGAGAACATGCACCGCAACCTGGTCATCCAATTGAAGTACCAGGGCGACTTGAAACATCAGCGGCCTGTGATCACCAACCTGACGCGGGTGAGTAAACCCGGCCGGCGCATCTATACGGCGGCCAAGGACATTCCCTGGGTGCGCAGTGGGATGGGGATTGCCATCCTCTCCACGCCCAAGGGGGTGCTCACAGGTCAACAGGCGCGCCGCCTGAATGTCGGTGGCGAAGTCATCTGCTACGTCTGGTAGAACGGGGAGGGAGGTTGAAGTGTCACGTATAGGGAAATTGCCCATCCCGGTCCCGGCTGGGGTGCAGGTGAAAATTGAGGGAAACACGGTCACGGTCAAAGGCCCACGCGGGGAGTTGACACGCGAGTTCCATCCTGAGATGCAAATTGCCCTCGCGGATGGGGTTGTGCGGGTCACCCGTCCGAATGACGAAAGCGCGACCAAGGCCCTGCATGGCCTCACGCGCGCCCTGCTCCACAACATGGTGGTCGGGGTCCACGAAGGCTACAGCAGAGTGTTGGAAGTGTTGGGAACCGGCTATCGGGCCGAATTGCAGGGAACAAACCTGGTGATGAACTTGGGCTTCTCCCATCCTGTTGTGATCACGCCGCCGCCGGGCATTGCCTTCGAGGTCAATCCGCGTACCAGCACGATCACGGTCAGAGGCTGTGATAAGGAAGTGGTGGGGCGCATTGCGGCGGAGATTCGCGCCTGGCGTCCGGTGGAACCTTACCTGGGTAAGGGCATCCGCTACCAGGGCGAGGTGGTGCGGCGCAAGGCCGGCAAGTCTGGCAAGGCCAAGTAATCGCTGGTATTCAATAAACACGTGGAACTGAGGGTGAAATAAAAGATGAAACCGGAAATTGATCGTCGCAAAGCCCGAGCACGGCGTCACGCGCACATTCGTAAGACGGTGCATGGGACGCCAGAACGTCCACGTCTGAGTGTCTTCCGCAGCCTGGATCACATCTATGCGCAGATCATTGACGATAGCGTGGGGTACACGTTGGCGTCAGCCTCCACAGTGGATCAGGCGGTGCGTCAGCAGGTCGTCGACCTGTCGAAGACCGAACAGGCGCGGGTCGTGGGGCAAGTATTGGCCGAGCGGGCCTTGTCAAAAGGGGTGACGAAGGTGGTATTTGACCGTGGGGGGTATAAGTATCACGGTCGTGTAAAAGCTCTCGCCGAGGCCGCGCGTAAGGCGGGCCTGGATTTCTAATGTATACGGCTGCGCCTTAGTCGCGTCCGGCAGGAGGAGATATGGAATCACGACAAGATATGGAAGTACGACGAGATCGTAGACCATTTGAGGGTGAACAAGAAGAACTGGATGAGCGCGTAGTCGACATTACGCGGGTGGCTAAAGTCGTCAAAGGTGGTCGCACCTTCCACTTCCGCGTGGTGGCGATTGTGGGCGACAACAAAGGCCAGATCGGCTTGGGGATCGGCAAAGCACGCACGGTTCCCGATGCCATCGGCAAAGCCACCGAACGCGCGCGCCGCGCCATGCACGCCATCCCCCTGGAAGGGACATCCATCCCTCACGAAGTGGTGGGGCGTTGCGGTGGAGCGCAGGTGTTGCTGCGTCCGGCGACCAAAGGGACCGGCGTGATCGCCGGTGGTGGTGTACGTGCTGTGCTGGAAGCCGCCGGCATCCATGACGTGTTGACGAAGTCCCAGGGCAGCGCCACCGCGATCAACGTTGTGCAGGCCACAATGGAAGCATTGGATCAACTGCGCTGGGTCGAGGAAGTTGCCAAAGAGCGTGGCAAGCCGGTGGCGGAAGTCATGCCATTCTGGCGGAGGAGAAGTGCATGATGGCGAAGATATTGCGCATTACACTGGTGCGTAGTCCCATTGGCTATTCCATTCGCCAGAAGCAAACTGTGCGAGCATTGGGACTGCGGAAGTTGCAGCAGGTCGTGGAACACCCCGATAATCCGGCTGTGCGCGGGATGGTGAACAAAATCTCGCACCTGCTGCGCGTCGAGGAAATTGCCGCGGCGGATGCCGAGGCATAGGGTGGAGGATACCATGAAGTTACATGATTTGCAGCCCGCTGAGGGTGCAAAAAAGGATCGAAAACGCAAGGGGCGTGGTATCGCTGCCGGGCAGGGTAAAACAGCCGGGCGGGGTACGAAAGGCCAGAAAGCGCGCAGCGGCCCGGGGATGGGGCCATACTTTGAAGGCGGACAACTGCCTTTGGTGCGCAAAATCCCCTTTGTTCGTGGTTATAAGTTCTTTAACCCGTACAAGGTGACGTTCAAGCCGGTGAACCTGGGCCAGATCGCCGAGCGTTTTGCGGCGCAAGCTGTTGTTTCCCCGGAAACTTTGGTCGAGGTAGGGTTGATCAAGCACGCGGATGATCTGGTGGTTGTGTTGGGAGATGGCGAAATCGATCGCCCCTTGACCGTGACGGTGCATCGTATCTCGGCTGCAGCGCGGGCCAAGATCGAGGCTGCGGGCGGCGTGGTGGAACTGCTGCCGTGGACACGCGGCGGGTATCGCACCCGTTAATCGGCGCAAGCTGATCTGGGTAAAACTCTGACGGAGGCAAGTCATGCTTGAGGCCCTGCGTAATGCTTTAAAACTTCCGGATCTGCGCCGGCGGATTTTCTATACGATTTTGATCCTGGTAATCTTTCGTCTGGCGTCGAATATTCCCGTTCCCGGTGTGGACCGTTTGGCGCTCAAAGCTTTCTTTGACTCTGCTACGAGCGGCGGTCAGGCGGCAGGGTTGGGGCAGTTTGCTAACCTGCTGAACTTGCTATCCGGTGGGGCAGTGCAGAACTTCTCGGTGCTCGCCGCAGGCGTCTATCCGTATGTGACGGCGCAAATTGTCCTGCAACTGCTTCTGCCGATCTTCCCCAAGTGGGAACAGCAGATCAAAGAAGAGGGTGAAGAAGGCCAGCGCAAGATGAATCAATGGACGTTCTATTTGACCGTCCCGCTGGCAGCGCTATCGGCTTTTGGGCAGGCGCAGCTCTTCCGCTCGGCAAGCATAGGAACACAGCAGATTCTACCAAACTTTGGCTGGGGACCGGGTCAGATCCTGCCCACCATTACGTTGCTGCTCACGATGACGGCGGGGACGATGTTCGCCGTCTGGTTGGGCGAGTTGATCTCCGAACAGGGCATCGGCAACGGTCTGTCGTTGATCATCTTCGGCGGTATCGTGTCGCGCGTGCCGTCCAGCTTCCAAAGCATCTGGGAGACCGATGGCATCGTCGGCATCCTGGTCTATGTCGTGATCATGGTGCTGACGATCCTGTTCATCGTCTTCGTCCAGGATGGCGAGCGGCGGATCAAAGTGCAGTATGGGAAGCGCGTGCGTGGTATGAAAGTCTACGGGGGCGGTAGCACCTATATCCCGTTGAAGATCAACACCGCCGGCATGATCCCGTTGATCTTCGCCCAGTCTATCTTGGCCTTTCCGGCAGTCATCGCGCAGTTCTTCCTGGGCAGCACCAACCCGGGTGTGGTGAACTTTGCGAACAGCGTCGTGAGCTTCTTCGGTGGAAAAAGTCCCTGGTATGCGCCACTCTACTTCCTGGCGGTCTTTGGGCTGACTTACTTTTACACGTTCGTGATGATCGAGCAGCAGAACCTGCCGGAGATGTTGCAGAAACAGGGTGGTTTCATTCCGGGCGTGCGACCGGGCAAAAAGACCGAGGAGCATATTCTGGGGATTTACAAGCGCATCACCCTGGCTGGCGCACTCTTCCTGGGGATCGTGGCCGTGCTGCCTTACATCGTGGGCATCTTTATGAAGTCCAACCAGATGCTCATTCAAAGTTCGGGCTTGCTCATCGTCGTGGGTACGGTGATGGACACTGTGCGCCAGTTGGAAGCGCAACTGCTTATGCGTAACTACGAGGGCTTCCTGCGCTAAAAAGTGTGGTATAATAACCAGCCGTGTGTATGCTACCCGGCTAGGAACCGCGAACAGGTTCTAATGGATTTAAGGAAGGAGTTGGAATCATGAAGGTATCACCATCGGTCAAGCGGCGCTGTCCGAAGTGCAAGATCATTAAGCGGCGTGGGGTCATTCGTGTCATTTGCGATAACCCTAAGCATAAGCAGCGTCAAGGCTAATTCTGCCCTTGTGGTTGATTTTGAGGAGGCTGGTAAACAAATATGGCACGTATAGCAGGAGTTGACCTGCCGCGTAACAAGCGTATCGAGATCGGTCTGACCTACATCTACGGGATTGGGCGCAAGACCAGCAGTGAGATTCTGGAGAAGGCGGGCGTTGATCCCAGCAAGCGTGACACGGATCTCACCGAGGCTGAGCTGGCGTCGATTCGTGATATTGTCGATCGTGAGTATGTCGTTGAAGGTGATCTGCGCCGCGAAGTGCAAATGAACATCAAGCGGCTGATCGAAATTGGCTCCTACCGTGGACTGCGCCATCGCCGCAACTTGCCGGTACGTGGTCAGCGCACGCGGACCAATGCACGCACCAAGCGTGGTCCCAAGAAGACGGTTCCCGGTCGCGGTCGTCGCCGTGGCTCGAAGAAGAAGTAATCCTGACTTGCCTGTGGTGGCAGGTATGAGTAACTGGTGTATAAGGAGCTAGGAGGATTTTATGGCGAAACGTGCAGTTCGCACCGCGCGCAAGACCGCTCGGCGTGTCAAGCGTAATGTGCCTCGCGGTTGCGTCTATATTCAAACAACGTTTAATAACACGATCATTACCGTGACGGACCCACAGGGGAACGTGATGCGCTGGGGGAGCGCCGGCGCCTCGGGATTCAAGGGAACCCGCAAGAGCACGCCTTTTGCCGCGCGGTCGGCCGCGGAAAAAGTGGCAAAAGACGCCATCGACAACGATGGTTTGCAGGAAGTCGATGTGTTCGTCAAGGGCGCCGGCCCTGGTCGAGAGGCTTCGCTGCGTGCGCTGGCGGCCGTGGGGCTGCGTGTGCGTTCGATTGTAGATACGACGCCCATTCCACACAATGGGTGCCGGCCGCCCAAGAGACGGCGCGTGTAAGTCGACGAGAGTCGGAAGCATAAGGAGAGGTTATGGCAAGAAATATAGAGCCTTCGTGCAAGCAGTGTCGGCGTGAAGGGATGAAGCTTTATCTCAAGGGGGACAAGTGCTATACCGAAAAATGTCCCTTTGACGAGCGCGCTTATCCACCCGGTCAACATGGGAAAGAATCCGCTTTTCGCCGGCGCAAATTGTCTGACTATGCCATGCAGTTGCGCGAAAAACAAAAAGCGCGCCGGATTTATGGCGTGCTGGAGCGGCAGTTCCGTCGTTATTACCAAGAGGCGCAGCGGCGCCCAGGCTTGACGGGTGAGAACCTGTTAACCTTGCTGGAAAGCCGGTTGGACAACATCGTTTATCGGTTGGGCCTGGCTGATTCGCGCGCGCAAGCGCGCCAACTGGTCCAGCACGGCCATTTTACGGTCAACGGTCGCAAGACGAATATCCCGTCTTTCCTGGTGCGCCCTAATGACGTGGTGGGAGTGCGGCCAGAAAGTCGGCGTGCCAAGTACTTCAAGGAGCGCAAAGACCTGCTCGGCAAACGGGCCGTGCCGGCCTGGTTGAGCTTCGATGAAGAAACCATGGATGGGCGTGTGTTGGTGTTGCCGACGCGACAAGAGATTGACGTGCCGGTGCAAGAGCAGTTGATCGTCGAATTCTACTCACGCTAAAGCAGACAGGAGGCGCCATGTTAGCAGCACCAGTTCTGCCGAAGGTCGAGGTGGAGGTCAATACTCAACAGTATGGCCGTTATGTGGTCGGCCCGCTGGAGAGTGGCTATGGGGTGACGTTGGGCAATTCCCTGCGGCGGGTGTTGTTGTCGTCGCTGGAAGGTGCGGCAATCACCGCCGTCCGCATCACCGACATCCCGCACGAGTTCTCCGCCATTCCGGGGGTGCGGGAGGATGTGATTCAGGTTATCCTCAGGTTGAAACAAATTCGCCTGAAATTGCAAGGTGAAGGTCCGCAGTATATGACCCTACGGATCGAAGGGCCGGGTGTGGTGACGGCCGGGGACATCATTGCCCCGCCGCAAATTGAAATCCTGAACCCCGATTTGTATCTGTTTACTGTGGATAACGATGAGGCGCATCTGGATTTCGAGTTCACCGTTGATGAGGGGCGTGGGTATTTGCCTTCCGAGGGCCGCGGGCGGATGCCGATTGGTGTGCTGCCGGTTGATGCGATCTTCAGCCCGGTCCGCCGTGTCAACTTTCGGGTGGATCAAGCCCGCGTTGGGCAGTTGACCAACTACGACCGCCTGATCGTGGACATCTGGACGGATGGCCGTATCGCACCCCTGGATGCGCTCAAGGAGTCGGCACGGATTCTGGTGACGCACCTGCGTCTGATTGCCGGCGCCGAGGTGGAAGAGGAAGTCGAAACGGTGTCGGACGTGCAGAAAGAGGCTATCCCGTATCAAGCCTACGCGGTCCCCATTGAAGACCTGGGGCTGGGCGTGCGTGTTTACAACGCCCTCAAGCGCACCGGCATTTCCAACGTCGGTGAGGTGTTGGAGATGATCAGCCGGGGCCGGGATGCTATGTTGTCCATCCGCAACTTTGGTGAAAAGTCGCTGGATGAGCTGATCGAACAACTAAAAATCAAGGGGTTCTGGACGGACGCGGCTGAAGAATTAGAAGCCGCGGCGATCGTCTGAACGCAAGCCAGGAGGTTGAAGTATGCGACATCGTGTCGCGGGTAAGAAATTAAGTCGTTCGGTAGGCCACCGGACTGCCCTGCGTCGCAATCTGGTGACGGAGTTGTTCCGCCATGATGCCATTCGCACGACCCGCGCGAAGGCTGAGGCGATTCGCGGGCAGGCCGAGAAGCTAATCACGTTGGCTAAGCGGGGTCTGGCTGCCGGACAGGTGGATCCTGCTAAGGAAGTACATGCGCGCCGTTTGGCGGCCGCGCGGCTCAATGATCCTGCCGTCGTGCAGAAATTGTTCAGTGAAATTGCGCCCCAATTTCAGGATCGGCCTGGCGGTTACACGCAAATGCTGAAGCTGGGTATGCGCAGGGGCGATGCCGCCCAAATGGTTCTTTTAAAACTGGTCGAAGATTAGGCTGTGCGGTGACGCCGTCCATACACGGCGTCGAAGGGTGGAGTGTAGGGTGCGCGTCAAGGCCGTCGTGGCTTACGATGGCACAGGATACGGGGGGTTTCAGCGACAAAAGAATGCTCCCAGTATCCAGGCGGAACTCGAACGGGCGCTGGAGAAGATAACGCAGACACCATGTTCCGTTCTCGCCTCCGGGCGCACCGATGCCGGCGTCCATGCCGAAGGCCAGGTGATCGCCTTCGATACGGCCTGGCCGCACTCATTGTCCGCTCTGCAACGGGCGCTGAACGCTGTGCTGCCCTCACAGATCGCAGTGCTGCAGGTGGAAGTCGCTGCGCCGACCTTTCATCCCCGGTACGACGCGCTGCGGCGCGCTTACCGGTACACGCTCTATTGCGGGACGGTGCGGCACCCGTTGGCGGTGCGCTACAGTCTGCACGTCGAACGCACATTAAACCTGGAGGCCATGCAGGCTGCTGCCGCGCTGCTGGTGGGATGGCACGATTTCGCCGCGTTTGGTTCACCGCCGGTCGGGGAAAACACGGTGCGCGAAGTCTACAGCGCAACGTGGACCCGGCAGGAAGCGTGGCTGTATTTTGACATCGAAGCCAACGCTTTCCTGTACCGGATGGTGCGGATGCTGGTTGGCTCCTTGCTTCGCGTGGGCTATGATGTGTTGTCGCCGGAGGCCTTTGGCGAAATCCTACGCGGACGTGAGCGGCGTAAGGCCGGTCCGGCAGTAGCGCCACAGGGACTCTGTCTCAGGTATGTCTCCTACGCAGAGGAGACTTGATTTCCGAAGCTTTTATTTGGGTTAGGGGTGAGAAAAAGTGAAACAAGCGAGAATCCATAAAACCTTTGTCGCCAAGCCGGCTGACATTGAGCGGGATTGGTACGTCGTTGACGCAACCGATTTGACCTTGGGCCGGCTGGCTACGCAAGTGGCGAGTGTGCTGCGTGGCAAGCACAAACCGCAATATACACCGTATGAAGATGTCGGTGATTTCGTCATCGTGATCAATGCGGAAAAGGTGCAGGTGACAGGCCGAAAGCTGGATCAAAAATTCTATTATCGCCACACCGGTTACCCGGGTGGGATCAAGTCGATCAGCCTGCGCAAACAACTGCAGAAGCATCCTGAGCGGGTCATCGAACATGCGGTCAAGGGGATGCTGCCGCATGGACCGTTGGGCCGACGGCAGTTCAAGAAGCTCAAGGTCTACGCGGGTCCCGAACATCCACATCAAGCTCAGTTGCCTAAGCCAATGCCAATTGTTGAAATGGCTGAGAAGGAGTAGCGTTTATGTATTACGAAGGAATCGGACGTAGAAAGACGGCGACGGCGCGTGTGCGCTTGCACTCGGGCGGGAGTGGGCAGTTGGTGGTGAATGGACAGCCCTATAAAGAGTATTTCCGTCGTGACGTGGATTGGAATAACGTGCTGATGCCCTTGAAACTCACCCGCACCGAAGCCCAATTCGATGTCAGCGTGCTGGTGGAAGGCGGCGGCATCACCGGGCAATCTGAAGCCGTGCGCATGGGCATTTCGCGTGCGCTTCTCAAGGTTGACCCTGAGTTTCGCACCCTGCTGCGCAAAGCGGGCATTCTGACGCGCGACGCGCGGGAGAAAGAGCGCAAAAAGCCAGGTCTCAAGCGGGCGCGCAAGGCTCCGCAATACACGAAGCGTTAGTCGCGCGCAGTTTTGCCGGTGTGGTTTGAATGTGGCAGGTAGGCAATCTACGGATTGCCTACCTGTTTGTTGTATGATGCGCTGATTGGCAAGGATTTTAGCGAGGAAATATGCCCCATATCACCATTGTCGGTTTAGGCCCCGGCGCTTTTGAGCAATTGACCCAGGAAGCGCTTGCCACATTGTCTCAAGCCTCCGCGGTGTGGCTGCGCACGGCGCGCCATCCGGTCGTTTCCCATCTGCCTGCCGGCCCGGCGATCCATTCGTTTGACAGCCTTTACGAAGAGGCACGCACATTTGACGAAGTGTACGCGACCATTGCGCAGCGTGTGCTGGCCCTGGGCGCACGTCCAGAGGGTGTCGTGTACGCTGTACCCGGTCATCCTCTCGTCGGCGAGTCGACGGTCACGCAAATCCTCAAGGCAGCGCGCGAAGCGGGTATTCCCACGCGCGTCGTTCCCGGTCTGAGCTTCATCGAACCCACCTTGACGGCTCTGGGCCTGGATGCACTGGACGGCCTGCAAATCGTGGATGCGCTCGACGTGGTCGGGTCATATTACCCGATGCTGAACCCTGACCGGCCCACTCTGATTGCACAGGTCTACAGCCGCTCCGTAGCCTCAGACTTGAAGCTCGTGCTGATGAACATGTATCCCGATGAACACCAGACCGCCCTGGTTGATGCGGCAGGGACGGCGGCAGAAACGGTGGTGTGGGGACCGCTCTATGAGATCGATCACCGCGATCACACCCCGCTGACCTCGCTCTATGTCGCGCCGTTGCCCTATATTGGCGGTTTCGAGCATTTGCTGGAGACGGTGGCGCATCTGCGCAGCCCGGAAGGTTGTCCCTGGGACCGTGAACAAACGCACGCGAGCTTGCGGGAGAATCTGCTGGAAGAGGCATACGAAGTTTTGGAAGCGCTCGACAGGGAAGATGACGACGCGCTCTGTGAAGAATTGGGAGATTTGCTCTTGCAGGTGGCGCTCCATGCGCAGATCGCCGGGGAAGAGGGCGCGTTCCGCATGGCGGATGTGATTGCCCACATCGACGCCAAACTGAAGCGCCGCCACCCGCACGTGTGGGGCGAAGTCCAGGTCGCCGGTGCGCACGACGTGGTCGTCAATTGGGAGGCAATCAAGCGCGAGGAGCGTGAGCACAAAGCGCATGCCAGCAGTGCAGATACGTTTCGTTCCTTGCTGGATGGCGTTCCAAAAACGTTGCCGGCGCTGGCGCAGGCTCGCGCCTACAGCAGTCGCGCGGCGCGCGTCGGTTTGGATATGGTTGAAATTACCGCCGCCGTCGCGCATATTCAGCAGACGGTGGAAGCCTTTCTCCGGGCACATCCTGCCGAAGCACGCAGCCTGGCGCTCGGTGAGGCGCTGTTTGCGATTGCCCAATGTGCCGACCGTCTGGAACTTGATCCCGAAGCTGCACTGCGGGAAGCCAACATGCGCTTTGCCCGGCGCATGCGTCGCGTGGAGCAGACGGCCCACGCCCAGGGCCTGACACTGACTTCGTTGGATGCGGCAGAATGGCTCCGCCTTTGGCGTGAGGCGGACGACTCAAAGTAAATCAAACTCCCGGTTTCGGCCGGGAGTTTTGTTCGGGAGCGGCAAAACAGGAGCGTTTTACCCCAGATACGGTTGCAATTCCTGGATAAGGGCAGCCTTGGCGCGATTGCCGACCAGCCGCGCCACCTCTTGACCGTTCTTGAAGATGATCATCGTGGGAATGTTCATCACCCCATACTGTGTCGCCAGTGCGGACTCTTCTTGCACGTTAACCTTGACGACTTTGAGTTGCCCTTCCAGATCAACGGCGACTTCTTCCAGCGTAGGGCCCAATTTCCGGCAGGGGGGGCACCACTCCGCCCAAAAATCCACCAGCACCGGCAGGGTGGCCTGTTTGACTTCGGCGTCGAAGCTTTGCGCGCCTACATGCGTTACATTTCCCATTCCTTTTACCTCCGTTTGGTATACTGTGTCCGTGTTGTATGCTAGAATCTTGGTGGAGCGGTATGTGATCCCGCTACGTTGCGGGCATTTGCCTTGAACTGACTGTGATTATCGCATGGCTGAACGCATTGTCAACTGGTGATTACCTCCATGTCAGGGTCTTATCATGCTTGCTCCCTTTTTGCTCCGAGGGGAACGTCAGTTCCCCGTTTTAAGCGCATAAGACGCGGATCTGACGATCCGCTCGAAGCAAAAATAGGGTCTTATCATGCTTGCTCCGAGGGGAACGCCAGTTCCCCGTTTTAAGCGCATAAGACGCGGATCTGGCGATCCGCTCGAAGCAAAAATAGGGTCTTATCATGCTTGCTCTGAGGGGAACGCCAGTTCCCCGTTTTAAGCGCATAAGACGCGGATCTGGCGATCCGCTCGAAGCAAAAATAGGGTCTTATCATGCTTGCTCCGAGGGGAACGCCAGTTCCCCGTCTTACGCTCAGACGCGGATCTGACGATCCGCTCGAAGCAAAAATAGGGTCTTATCATGCTTGCTCCGAGGGGAACGTCAGTTCCCCGTTTTAGGCTCATAAGACGCGGATCTGGCGCTCCGCTCGAAGCAAAAATAGGGGCTTATCATGCTTGCTCCGAGGGGAACGCCAGTTCCCACCTGTGGTTTGTTGATTGCGTCAGGAAATCGTCAGATTAGGGAGGTTGCCAATTATTTTTTCTTATGCTATAATAAGCCTGTTGGCGGTTCAAGATCGTCACAAGGCTTGTGAGCATGGAAAATACACAAGAGAGTAGTTTACAAGCAATAGATAGTTCACGCCCGCAGAGGAGTCTCTCCGGTCTTGTCGGGCGAATCATAGGTAGAACAACGGCGATCGTTTGGCGGTGGGGCAATGACCGCCAGGCTGTCGCTGCTTTTGTTGGCCGTTACAGCGCCCACATGTCCATTCTGATGTTGGCGCTGCTGATTGGATTGGCCGGCCGTCTTGCGCTGGCACCGATCAGTGTGGCGGTGACCCCTGAGGTTGGCATGATGTCCTTGCCGGTTGCGGCCGAACCCCAGGCTACCCCAACAGCTTTTGTGACCGAGACCCTTTCTGGCTGGCAGAACACCAATCAAGTGTCACGGGCGGTTTTCAGAATGGCTCAACCGCGCACCGATATCCCCGAACGGGTGCGTCTGGAAGTGATTACCTACACCGTCCAATCCGGTGATAACATCTTCTT
>JAIOAS010000010.1 GCA_019873725.1 Chloroflexota bacterium
ACGGGCGCTCATCAACCGCCCGGCCATCGTCCTCGCCGACGAGCCGACGGGCAACCTCGACTCGAAATCCGGCGACGAAATCCTCGATCTGATGCGCGCGCTCAACGAGGCGGGCCAGACGTTTATCATCGTCACGCACGATCCGCACGTGGCCGAACGCACCGACCGCACGATTTATCTGCGGGATGGGAAAGTGGAATCGGAAGTGATGCGCACTTAAAGAGCAAGAATTTGAAACGGGGAACTGGCGTTCCCCTCGGAGCAAGCGTTTAAAGAGCAAGAGTTTGAAACGGGGAACTGGCGTTCCCCTCGGAGCAAGAGTTTAAAGAGCAAGAGTTTGAAACGGGGAACTGGCGTTCCCCTCGGAGCAAGCGTTTAAAGAGCAAGAGTTTGAAACGGGGAACTGGCGTTCCCCTCGGAGCAAGAGTTAAAGAGCAAGAGTTTGAAACGGGGAACTGGCGTTCCCCTCGGAGCAAGCGTTAAAGAGCAAGAGTTTGAAACGGGGAACTGGCGTTCCCCTCGGAGCAAGAGTTTAAAGAGCAAGAATTTGAAACGGGGAACTGGCGTTCCCCTCGGAGCAAGCGTTTAAAGAGCAAGAGTTTGAAACGGGGAATGGCGTTCCCCTCGGAGCAAGAATGATAGACCCTACCCCTACGGTTAAGTCAGATGTTTATCTGGATTTTGTCCCCGAATTGAAGTACACCCGCCTTAAACAGCGGCGATTTCTTTCAGCAGGTGGGCGGCTGACTGCCTCAGGCGCTCAAACCGCCGTTTGAGTTGTTCTGGCGACTCGCCCTGGATCGTCACAAAGAATGGATCGGTGGGGTATGGCTTTCTACCGGAAAGATGCGCCCCCGCTACTTTGAGCAACGGTGCCCAGGGATAGCCATGCCGTCTCAAGCCGGAGATTGCCGTAGCGTCGAAGGCCAGCGGGTAGCCGGTTTGCTCTAACAAAGCAGGTTGCTGCCCCAATGCCAGTTCGACCAGCGCCGCATCCAACAGCAGACGAACAGCGCGCGCCAGCAGCGCCTCGCGTTGGATGTGGCGTAAGCGGCCCTGCCCCTCCTGCACGCGCGCCCATTCGGCTTCGGCGGCAGACTGCACCGCAGTTTGAGCGGCTGTCATTTGCTCCGCCGTCCAGGTGAAACTATCCGCCGTCTTCAGCAATGTGCGCAGGTCTGCCAGACGCTCCAGCGGTTGCAAGCCCCCCCGCCGATCTTGCGTGAAGTATCCCACGCGCGGCAACGGTGCGGCTGTGGCAACGCGCAAGACTGTAGCCGGTGCCTCCGCCGAGTTTGTACCCTCTTCGGCGTCGGGCAGAGCGCGTAACAAGGCATCCAGCAAGGGATTGCCAAACGTCAGCAGTTGGACGGTGTTGGGATGAGTGTCAAACACCTGGCGGTCAAAAGTGACGGTGGTTTGTTCCCCTTCAAGGTTCAACCAGTAGGCCCCCTCCACAGTTTCGTGGGGGCGGAAATGGGTTTTGAGCGTGGGCGCAGTCAGGATAGCAGCAGCCATCTCTTCCAGACTGAACGGCGCCGCCCATACGGCTTCTGCCTCAGGTTGCGCCGCCCACTCATCGAGGTTGAGCTGCGCCGTTTGCCGATCCAGAGCCGCGTCAAGCTCGGCCAATTCCTGTTGGAGCACCCGCTGCCGCTCCGCATCGCCGGTCAAGGCCACGCGCTGAATGACGCGCTCCACTTGGGCCAGGATCGGTTGCAGCGGTCCTACCACATCCTGGAACCAATCGATGCGGGCGTTGAGCGCCTGGTATACTTTGGCTTCGACGGTCTCCTGGTAGAAGTAGTTGTAGATCCATACCCGCTCGTAACGCTGCCCGATACGGTCCACACGGCCGATGCGCTGCTCCACCCGCATGGGATTCCACGGCATATCGTAGTTGATCAACACGCCGCACGTTTGCAGGTTCAGGCCTTCGCTGGCGGCCTCGGTCGCCAACAGGATTTTAATGCGTTCGCCCGCGCGGAAGGCGTTTTTCAGCTCCTCTTTGGTGATGGGCATCCAGGCGTTGCCGTCCCACCATTCACCGCCGCGCCCGCTGTAGCAGGCGACCTGACTGCCGTATTGCTGCCGCAGTTGCTCGCGCAGGAAATCCAATGTATCGGTGTATTGCGTGAACACCAGCGCCGTCTCGCGTTGGCGAAACGCAGTTTCCAGATCGCGCTGCAATTGCGCGACTTTGGAATCGTAGCCGCTCAGGGCCTGCAACGCGCGCAGGAAATCTTCAACGTAGACGATTTCTTCACGGTACTCCGCCACATCGGCTGGATCACGCGCCCCGCTGAATTCCTCGTCTATATCGAAGGCCAGCGCGTCCTGTTCCAGGTCGTCATCATCCAGCAGCAGGGTAGCCTGTCCGCGCAAAAAAGCCAGCCGGCGCTTAAGGCTGCATTGCACAGCGTAAAAGCTGCTGGTCAACCGCCGGCGGTAGACGGTCATCACGAACCCCAATCCCTTGCGCTTAGCCTCGTACTTGCGGTAGAAGTTGCCGATGTATTCTTCAATCCGCAGGTAGAGCGCGCGTTCCTCTTCTCGCATGGCAATCCAGATCAGGCGCGGGTCTCGATAGGGCACGGTCTCGCGCAACAATCCGCGGCGGACGTAATCGCGTAGCAGCGGGCGTGTGTTGCGGAAGACCAATCGCCGCAAGGGGGTGGTCTGTTGAAGCAGCTCCGCAGTCAGCGTTTGCGCCGCCTGCGGCAGTTTCTTGAATCCGGCGGCGGCAGCTTGAGGGGGGGCTTCGAGGACCTGTTGAAGTTGCGCCCACCCGACTGCGCCCAAACGCTGTTGGGCCTTGCGCGCCCATTCGGGAGAGACTGCCGCGCTATCCCCACCGGCCTCACGCTCGGCCTGCGCCATACGAAAGACGAAGTCCCAATCCGGCTCTTGACTGCGTAGCTCGGTGTAGAAACGCAGGAAATTGCGTCCATCGGCGCCCCATTCGCCGCTCAAGCCGAGTAAGGTGAGCAGGTCCCACACTTCGATGGGATCGACTTGCATCGGCGTGGCGGTCATCAACAGCAGCGATTGGGTGCGCGCTTGCAAGCCGCGCAGCAGTTCGAGCAGCCGGTTGGGGCGATAGGTGCGCTGATCGAGGAAGTCTTTGCGGCGGGCATGGTGCGCTTCATCCACGAGCACCAAATCCCAGGGGGTGGCGGTCAGCAGTTCGGCCTGCCGGTCCTGGCGTTTGAGGAGCTGGCTGGAGGCTAACGCCAGGTTGACGCCGTCCCAGGGATTGGGGGTGGTTGCCGGTTGGAGCTGCCCCCAATAATCCACGAAGTCTTTGCCGTTGTACAGCGACACGTTGAGGGCAAATTTCTCGTAGAGTTCCTCCTGCCATTGGCGCAGCACGGATTTGGGCGCGAGGATCACGGCGCGTTTGACCAGCCCGCGCAGCCAGAGTTCACGCAGCACCAGCCCCGCTTCGATGGTTTTGCCCAGGCCGACTTCATCGCACAGCAGGTAGCGCGAGGGGTACGTCTCGACGATCTGCCTGGCGACGGCGATCTGGTGCGGCCAGGGCGCGACCGGGGCCGTCGCCGCTCCCAGGCCGGCGCCGTTGATCAGGTGCGGCGCATCGCGCAGGAATTGGGCTATCCAACGTTCGCTTTCCACAGCCGAGGCCAGGGCAAGTTGAGGCTTATGCTCTGCGGTGCGCGAGGGCTTTCCGGGGTCACGTTCCAGCGGATCACGGGTAGGTGCAGCGTAAGGCGTATAACGCAGCAGGCTTTGCCGCGCGGCTTCGGGCACAGGGAGCGAGATCCAATCCGGTTCGCGGTGTTCCCACAGGCGCTCGAAGTACCCGACTTGATCACTAATGTAAGCACGGCTTTCATCCGAAACCCAGGAACGCCACACCGTGAAATATTCGTAGTTGTGTTCCCAACCGATCTCCGATTCGTTGATGCTGCCGTTGAAGGCGACCTGCTGGCCCTCGACATCGGTGAAGATACCGACTTTCGGGTGGAAGTAATCGCGGCTGTCGGGCGCAGGGAGAGGCAGGCCGCCGGGGCCTTTGGGGAGCACCACGCGGATGTCCAGGCGCTCGTGGGCCACCAACCAGGCCAACGCTTCCAGCCGCGCGCGGAGCAGATGGTCGGTCAACGTCTCCGGGTCGGGCAGGCCCGGCCCCAGACTGTTGGCGACCACGTCGGGCAAGGCATAGCCGGCCTCGATAGCCGCCACGTCTTCCCGGCTGAGTTGCGCGCCGACGAGCAGCCGCATCCGCCCGCCGTTGGCGATGAGATGCGCCACGCCCGCCGCCGCGATTGCCAGCGCGTGGCTGCTGAAGTAACCCGTCATCCGGTCGTAGCGCACGCTGGCGGCGAGCGCCGGGATGTAGAAGGCGTGCAGCCGGTCGTCGCCGGGGCCGTAGGAGAGGCGAAAGGAACAGTCAGAAAGAAGATTAGCCATTATTCACGTTAAGGCTGCCTGTATTCACAACCATTTTGGTCGCACACTACCATCTCGAAGAAATACGCCAAACTCCGATTCCTTTGCGCGGCTGTTGCTAATTCTTGCATTTGTTCAGCGATCTCGCCGGATTTTGATTTTTCATACCGCACGCGCTTGAGTTCTCGTGCGCCCCTTTGACGAGCCACCTGGCGCATAATATGGGTGATACTTTCCCCGGCTTGAAGCGGAGTATACCTTTCTGTTTGCCCGCTTTGAGTGGGAATATAGTTGACGCCTCTGTTCCCAGCTTGAAAGCGTACAATTGCCTGGACGTCGGTCAGTAGCCAACATTCAAGGCAACTATGCGCCACGATTAACCCTACTGTCATATCCTTTGGCGGGTCTGTGCAAAGTTCATCAAATGCCTGTCCGATCCGACGCAACAAGGGGCGTTTGTTCGGATCGTGAGACTCTTGATCGACGACAAACATAACACAGGTACACTGCTTACGCTGCGCGCTCGCTATCACCTTTCGCATCTTGGAAACGGTTTCTATTTCGTCTGCTGAGTGAAACTCGACAAACACATGTGCGTTTATACCGTACTGCCGGCGCCAGTTTTCGGCCAGAATTTTGTAGGCAGCATTGCTTGAATCATCTACAGAGAGCAGTAAACCCATCAAAACACCCCCTGCTCCAAGATATTTTTACGAGTCAGGTCGCCTAACCGATATTCATCTAGCCACGGCGCGAATTCTTCCGCCGTGACCGGCTCGAATGTGGTCTTCCCTTCTGCATCCCGTCGCGCGATAAACACTTGGAGATAGGATGCCTCTGCACGTAAATCAAAGCAATCCATAAAGTCGGGGCTGTGGGTCGTAATGATGATTTGAGGTCGCCGAAACTCCTGATCGTCCGGCTCTGGCTCAAGATCTACGACGGAACGGATGGCGTCGGCTAACCATAACATCAAATGAGGATGCAAGCCCTGATCTGGCTCTTCCAGACAGATCAAAGTGGCGCTTTGATCGCCAATAAGAACAGCCAGTGTGGAAAGGAGACAAAGCGTCCCGTCAGACATACTTTCTGCTGGAATGGAACGCCCAGGAAAGAATGTCTCGGTAAAAGATATTTCAGCCTTGCCGGTTCCGCCAGTTACAGATGGGCGCAGCGCAGTTGTCAGGGATTGCGCTGCGCGAATGGCGCTATGCAGGCGCTCCTGAATTTCGTCGAAAAGATCATTTGTTGTTTCGTTGTGCTTGAGAGCGTACAAAAAGGCACTTAGATTGCCGGCATTGTTTTGCAAGGCCGGTATTTCTTCTCCGATGCTTTCAGGAATCACACTCTCCCGTGCAGCGCGCGGATCAACTTGCAGGAAACGCCAACCTTGTATAAACCTATACAAGTTTTCCAATGGGGGGAAAGTCGTTTCCCGTCCATACGTTGCCAGAGCAGCTGTGCGCAAGGATAGTTTCCCTGCTACTGGACGGTACGGTGATTCGAGGCCAAGATCGGGGTACTCGGCGTAACGTTCCACTTTTCCGCCTTGCCTATCAATGAAAGGAACTTCAGACCCGATGGGATGTAACCTGAGCATCAATCGCTCTCTGTCTATAGTTAATCTGTCCCTTGCTTGCTTGATGCCGAGTTCATAGCGCGGCGCAAAACGTCCCTGTTGACCGGGAACTGCCATTGTCAAGTCAAATGTAAGTTCCATTTCATCTGAAGCGCCATACCAAAACAGATGACGGGCCATTTCCTGGTGCGCTTTTCCGATACCTTCACCCGCCAGATCATGAACAAATCTTAAGGCTTTGAACAGATTCGATTTCCCGCTGGCATTCGGCCCAATGATGATATTGAGCGGTTTTAGTGCTACGCTGACGTCAAAAAGGCTTCTGAATCCGGTGATATGCATTTCTCGTAATGCCGGCGAGAAAACACGGTGTTGCTGTTCTACAAAGGACAAGGCTTCATCGGCTGTGGCAAGTTCGTTTCGTCCGTTTTTTCTCACCCAATACACCTCACGCTCTTTTTGACAATAAGGTTTGCTACTTTCATCCCCGCGTACTCGTAGCACAACAACTTTGCCCGCCGCAGTTTCCACTGTTTCGATTTTGGGTGTTAAGGGCGGATCGCAATGCTGTTGGCAGAGGTTTTCCAATTGCTCTTGCAATCGTTCGGGATCTAGAACCCCTACAATTCTAGCGGTTTCGGCCTCTACAGGTTCAGTCACGCCAAAAATGATCCATCCCTCAAAAAGACCATTGGCGAACGCGATAACGGAAGGCAGCACCGCGGATACAGAGATAAAGTCGGTTTTGAATTCGGTCCATCTGTTTTGCCCCCCAGCTATCCGCTCGCGTAAGATTTCCTCAATCATTTGGCCTCCTTGCCTAAAATCCATATTTCATCCGGCGTAATTCAAAGGCGATAGCGCCGCCTTCCAGGATAGACTTGACCTGTTCGCAAACTTCAGGCTTATCGACAAAGCCGCTGGACAGCACATGAGCATGTAAGTCCTTGTCATCTTGCACCACATCCAATGCGATAATAAGTTCGGCATCTCCGGCTACAGGGATGTTGGGATTATGTGTTGCAAAAAGCATTTGACGTTTACCCCGCTCCGCGCGTAGGGTCTCGACAATCTCTTGATAAACAAAGCGATTGTCCAAATCATCCTCGGGTTGATCTATGATCAATGGCTCAGTAGACTCAAGCAACAAAATGGATAGAATGGCAGTGCATCCTTGCCCAACGGATACGCCTTCACCCAAACGCCGGCCTAAAGCGCGCCAGATTTCGTGATCGCTATCACCCTCAGCCAGAGCAATGTTGATCTCGATTTTGACTCGATCCGGGGGTTGCATCTCGTCTAATTCCAGGCGCGTTTCAAGGTTCAGACGTTCCAGTAATTTTTCGAGCTTGTCACCGTCCAGGTGACAATACCGTCTCAGTTGGGTCAAAGCATCCGGTATGAACAAACTAGCCTCGGGCTGCGGTAACCATTCTGCATAAAGCGGTTCCCCAATCACACGTTCTCCTTCGGCTGCTTCGACCAATGCCAATAAGGGTAAGAGATGGGGGGATTGAATTTGTATCAAACTGTTATAATCGGAGGCGCGCAACCGCGTACCCCGCAAGTAGCGCTCCCATATTTCACGTAGCCAGTCCTCATCACGGCCCTGTTCAACCGTAATGCGTACGCGTTGTAAACGGTCTGTGATACTCGCGGCTTTCCTCTGTCTTAAGTCATATTGCTGCTTACTGTTCTCTACCAGTCTCCGCAGATATTCACGTCGTTGCGTAAATAACTGTTGTAGTTCGCGCGCGGATTTCTCAACTTCACGTTCTAAACGCTCCAACTCCGCTCGCTCGCGTTCCAGGCGTAACACACCATCCGGTGATAAATCCGGCAGCGCGCTCAACGCCTCTCGATAACGCGCTTCAAAAGTATCTCGCGCCTGCGCCCATGTCCCCTGCGCCTGCTCAATATCTGTCTGCGCTTCCGTTAGTTTACCTTCAACCGTTTGCCACAAATCCTCCAAATCCCGCGCCAGGCGCTGCATACGTTCGCTTAACCATTTCAACTGTACTGCATTGGGTAGAGTTTGGAGATCGTCATCGGGCAATAAAATTTCCAAAGGCGCTGCGCGACGGCGCGTCTCTTCGAGCATTTTGCGGGATTGTCTCAGTTGCATCAGGGCTTCATCCCATGATTGCATTTCACGATCATACAGGCGTTTTGTTCCTGACAATTCCTGGATACCCAGTTCGTGGTAGCGGGATAACTGTTCTTCAATCCGTGGTTTGCTCTTCAGGCGATCTCGGGTCTGTTTTATGCGTTCATACTCAGCGATAATTGCCTCACGGTTACGCCGCAATTCAATCAATAGCGTATTATGATCACGCTTCAGTTGTTCTAAATCTTCTCCGACAAAACGATCCAATAACTCTAATTGTGAACTAACATTCTCAGAGGTATACAGAATTTCTTTTTGCCCGTAGAGTTGTGGTCGGAACACATCGGCCGGACGCAAGCCCGTAGACGACCAATGCCCATTGGATTCGTACCGTTCTACCAGAGTAGGGCTGCGTCCCTGGCGGACCAAACGATAACGCGCGCGGTCCTTGACGATCTCCAATTCGGCGCGTCCTGTTTCCGGCAAAAACACGTCGGCAAATCCCCGCAAGTCTGCGTCTTTACTACGTAAGGGTTCGATCTCCCATAAATAGCGCAATAATTCCACCAGGGCTGACTTCCCAGTCCCGCGCGCGCCAATGAGACAATTCAGACGTGGGTTAAATTGCAAATCAATCTCGCGTAAAAAACCGCTCGTATTGAATCCGCTTTGCTTGATCAAACGTAAGGCTGACAGATAACATCGCGGCTCTGGTGGTGGGTCATCTCTCAAACGTAGGCGAGCTTGGGGGTCACGCAGAGCATATTTAAGCGCAGAGAAGGTAGGATGCTCACATTTAACATAGGTAAACCATGCGCCTACCTGTTCGAGTCGGTGAGCATCGGAGGCATTCAAACATGCAATTGGATGTTCACGTCGAAAATCAGCGTCGTCATGTTGATTGGCAACAACTAACCTTTGCCATTCGCTCAATTCTCCAAGGGTACCTTTATGAATTTGCACCCCCAGGAGTTCTGGCAGGCAGAAATCTCGTTTGCGCTTAAGCCCTTTATTCGATTTTGAATCCAACAAGCTATCTTCGGAACTAAAAACGTGCGCGGCAATCGCTATACCGCCGCGTTTTTCAATTGCCTGCACAACATCGGCAAAACTGCGCGGTGTTGGAATACAAAATCCTGCATCTGTAAAACGCTCCTTGAGGTCAAGATCATCGTCCAAAAAACGTTCGAGAATTTCAACCTTTGTATCTTCTGGGAAGATCGCCAGAACATGGATGGCACCAATGCCTCCTGAAGCGCTGACCTCTATTCCCGGCAACACCACGAAAGTTTCCCCATAATGTTCCCTGGCGGCTTGTCTTAAAGGATCAATCCAGCTCGTGTCGTTGTGATTGGTAATCGCAATAGCATCTAACCCGGCTATTTCATGCGCTTGTCGAACATAGCGACGGGCAAAGGCAAGTTTTTCCTCCGAAGTTGATGGTATCGCCTCGCTATCAGGCATGGTAAAATGTTGTCCGACACCCGGCGCGTGTAGATGCACATCAAACTTTTTGTAAGTCGCTCCCAAGCTCATCAACTGCTCCTCTGGAAATAGTCTGATAGTCTTTAGTCACATAGTCTTGCACTTATTTTCATTATCGGGGCTATAGCACACCTTCGGTTACACTCCTTTAATCCAAACGCTGAACATCCCCCTATTCTACAACAACTTCCTCAGAAGCTGCACCCCAGTCACCCTCTCTCCAATTCCAGCCTCCAGCATCTAGCTTCCAGCATCTAGCTTCCAGTATCCAGCATCCAGTACGTCCCCTGCACCATCTCCACCCGCTCCCCTTCCTCCGCCGGGACTTCCAACTCCTCGAAGAACGTCGCGCGGATGCCGTCCAGCGCCGCCGCCTCCGGTCTGACGAACTTGCCCTTGACCTTGCCGCGCGGCACGGCGTTGATGAACGCTTGCAGCGCCGCCTTGAACGCGCCATCCGTCCGCAAGCCACTCTTCTTGAGGAACGACTCGCAGGCCGCCGCGCCATCTTCCGCGTAGACGAGCATGGCGGTGTGGACGGCGTCCAGCCAGGTGTCGTAGTGTTTGGCCTCCGGATCGACTTTGCCGCGCACGCGCCGCTGTTTGGGTTGCAGCATGGTGACGTCGCTGCCGCTCTTGCTGATGACGCGCTGCGCCACCAGGTCGCGCTCCACGTCCAGCCCCAGCGCCAGGGCGAGTTTGCGCGCTTCGTCCGCCGGGAAGGTCTCGGCCTGGAACGCATCCCACGCCATGAGCGCCCAATCGGTGACGGGGTCGAACTGCACGTCGCGCCCCAGGAGCAGGCCGCGCTTGCGCAGGGCGATGACCTCTTCGCGGGCCAGGTCGAGCGCGGTTTCCGGACGCAAGGCTTTGGGCTGCCCGGTGCGCTCGTCCACCTCGCGGGTGAGGACGGGCCACCGCTCCGAGATGACTGCCAGCACGGGGCCGAAGGTGCTCAAGTAGAGATCGACGCCGCTGATGCCCTGCGCGTTGAACTCCGCCGCCTTCTCGCGGGCCACAGCGCGCACGCGCGGCGCAAGATCGTCCCACCAGACGGGTTGCTGGAAGCTGGGTACTTGATCCTGGAGGCTCGAAGCTGATTGCTGATCGCTGACGGCTGATAGCTGACGGCTGACGGCTGACGCCTCGCTGCGCTTGCGACACACCAGCAAAATCGTGCTCTGCGCGGCGTTTTTCCTGGCCTGGTGGAGGGAGTGCTCGCTTTCGGTGTGGACGGGCCACGAGGCGGTGATGGTGAAGCCGGCGTTGATGAGCGCCATCGCCAGGGTGTCCCACGCTTCCACCTGCTTGTGGGTGAACATGACGGTGAGCACGCCGTCGTCGCGGAGGACGCGCGCCATCTCGCGGAAGGCCGCGCCCATTTTGCGCTCGTAATCCTGCGCCGCCATCTCTCTCACCCCTCGCCCCGTGGGAGAGGGGCCGGGGGTGAGGGCAATATCCTTGAACCGCGCCGGATTGGCGACGGCCTCGGCATCCTTGTCCGTCAGTTGAGCGGTGAACCAGTCCGGATAGAGGTGGCCCACGGTGCGCTTGAGCCACACGTAGAAAAAGTCCGCCAGTTCCGCGTACATCACATTGT
Organism: Chloroflexota bacterium; assembly: GCA_019873725.1. Classification (GTDB taxonomy): domain Bacteria; phylum Chloroflexota; class Anaerolineae; order B4-G1; family SLSP01; genus DSWT01. The sequence continues at coordinate 11,185 of JAIOAS010000010.1, forward strand.
CGTAGTAGGGCGGATCGGTGACGATGACGTCCACCGAGGCATCGGGCAGGGCGGCGAGGCGCGCGGCGTTGCCTTGAAGTTGCGTAAGCGGGCCGCGTTCTACAGTAATTCCACCCAACTGTGCCGGTGCAAAGACGATCAGCTCAGCCATATCTTTGTAGGCATCGGCAACCTGGCTGATGGCCCACGGCATCAAGTTGGCCGAAGCATCGAATTCGCCATGGCTCCAGACGAAGGCAAAATCATGACGGTCGAAATTACTGCGCAATCCTCGGCTTGGGTCGAAACGACACAGGCGATTATTGTAAATCACCATTTTGTCCATCATCAGGCCGAGATATGCTTCGATGGCGGGAGATCGTTCTTCGCCCAGTGCTTTGTAGATTTCGGGACGCAATTCCGACAAAGTTTCAATAGCTATCCCCATCGCTAACAGTTGACGCGGCGAGAAGAAATCTGACCAGATCGGCATCCCGTACAATGCCGGCCGCATATCATTCCCCTGCGGGAACGCCTCCGTCGGAATCACATCCCGCGCTTCCCACAGGGGACGCTTGCGGGCGAGTTCCGCTTCTGCCGCGGCGACCGCGTCCAGGTCGGCCTGGGTAGGCGCACGGAAGTCGAAGCCGCCGCGCCGTTTGAGCGCCACCGCGTAGAGCATCTGCCCCATGCGCCCGGCCTGCGCCTCGGCCTTGATGTAGTCGCCGTCGATGGCGTCGCCGGTCCACGGGGAGCGGCCCACGCCGCGCGCGACCGTGCCGTCGTCGGGGTCGTCGCCCGCACCCGGCGTGTAAATCTCGAAGCGCGGCGTATCCCAGGCGGGATCGGCCAGCAAGCGCACGGCCACCGGCGGGGATTTGCTGAGCCACCAGTTGGGGCTGAGCGGGACGGGCTTCCCCGTCACGGGGCAGGCGACGGTTCGCGCCCAGAGGTAGGCGAAGATGTTCTCGCCTTTGCCCTTGGGGAAATATGGCGCGAGCTTCTCCTGCACCCGTTTGGCCCACAAGTTTCCCCACTTCTTGATATCCGCCGCGAGTTCCGGGCCGAAGGTCGCGGGATAGTCGAGCGTGGCTTTGAGGATCACGCACGCGACGGGGTTGAGTTCGTTGGCGACGGTTGCCAGGCCGTAGCGCCGCGCCTCGAAGGGGATCGAGCCGCCGCCGGAGAAGGGGTCAAGCAGAACGATGTCCTTCAAAGACCTGTCAGGTCTCAGAAGACCTGACAGGTCTAACAGGCGTTCGAACAGCGCCAGGTCGTCGGCGGAGGGGCTGACGGTGAAGGCACGGTCGTAGCCGTAGGGATTCGCGCCCAGGTTTTCGCCGGTTTCGCGGGCTTTGAGCAGTTGTTCGCGCATAGCCGCCGGATCGCCCTTAATGCCGAGGAAGCGCAGGAACCAGGCGCGGTAGGCAGCTTCGTCGGCGAAAGGGTTGGTAGCACAGGCTTTCAGCCTGTCCCACGCCGGCAACAAAGAGGCGACAATCGCCGCGCGGGAGATCGTCAACGGGCGGCGCGCCCACCAGACGTGGAGGAAGTAGAGCGGGGGCAAGGCGCTGCTCGCGCCGCGCTCGCGCAAGCACTCCGCGCCGATGGCGTCGAAGGGGAGCCAGGATTCGATGAGGGATTGGGACATAGTGTGCTCCTTGTTGCTGGATACTGGATGCTGGATACTGGATGCTGGATACTGGATCAGGCGGTGGTGGCGCCGAAATAGAACGTGTTCGTTTCGGGATCGACGGCAAAGCGGATGAATTCGAGGCAGCCTTGCAGGCCCAAAATCACCGGTAAATCCCAGGTCAGTCCCGGTGTCCATTGGGGCGCAAAAGCCGTGGCTTCCACGACGATATTCTCACCTGCCTGCGCTTCGAGAGCTAATGTCACCCGGTGTAGTTCGCCTCTGACAGAAGCGCCTCGAATTTGCAAAGGTCTGGCCGGCATCCCTGTCCCAGGGCGGAGACCAAGCCATTCCACCAACTCTGGATTGCAGATCAGAAAAGCGCCGCCGGTATCCAAAACGGCCTCCACCGGCAAACCTTCAACGAGGGCAATGATGACAATGCGGGAAAGGCCGGTGGCACCCTTAGGATGATCGCGGTAGGCCATTTGACCAACGGTAAAGGGCTGTCCATCGGCAAAATACAGCATCATGCCACCCGCGTCACCAATATGCCGTTCATAGGCGGCAGCATGGTCTTCAGTTGTTTGGCCGTCGGCGCAGCGGCTAACAGCGTGCCATCCTTGAGCGCCAGCCACTGGCCACGATATTCATGAGCGTGGCGTTGCAACCACTGCTGATCCAAATAGCGGGTAGGGTTGGCCGGACTGGTACCCAACACTTTGGGCGGCGCGAGGATGTGCGCCATTTGCGCCAGTTCGGCATCTTCCGGGTACAACCGGTGGCCTTCTGCGGAAATCTGGCGCGCGGAGAGCGGCGCACCGGCAGCCAGGGCCAGGCGCACTGCACGCGCAATCTCTGCCGGCGGATAGACGTCCCAGGCGACCCCGGCAGCCAGGCGCGCAAAAGCCGGACCGTCGCCTTGTTCCGCTAAGGCATTCAAGAGCGCCAGCGGATCGGCTTCGGCGGTGACGCTATCGCCGGCAATATCAGTTTCAACTTCGGCGGAAAGCAACATATCAGCGCGCTCCCTTCAGGCTAACATTGCTACATTCTTCATTAAAAGTATACTCTCATTGACTTAATTTGAGAAGTCTCTTCCCAAGGGGTATCTTTCCGGCTATGGATTCGCCGCGCGGAGTGTGAGTGGCAAATAAACGCGGTAGAGTTGCTCGGCCACGCGGAGCGTCACAGGAAGCTGGAATGGGCTGTTGAGCACACCGGCTTCGGCCTGCACAGTCAAGAGCGCGGAATACGTTCCTACACTCAACCCCGTCACATCAGCCCACACCTGAATCTTGTTCCCCGCAATGGAAGTATGCAGCCAGGACGCATTGTCGGAGACCGACCAGGTGAACGACTTACAGCCCTCTTGGATCACATTCAAAGATTGCGCAGCCGGGTTTTGGCCTATCTGCGCCAGAAAGCTTAAGGCGACCGGCGCAACTTGCAAGCGGAGCGGTGTGAGTTCGCCTTCTGCGCGCGGCGAGAAATTTCCCGCTGCATCTTCGTAGCGTACCCAGATAGCGCCGCCCCGATAATTGCCTCCCGGCAACTGCCATGTGAGCGGGACACTCACCAACATTCGGCGGGTATAGATCGTCACCCCATCCACGTATACATCCGCTGCGCCGGAACGCCAGAAATTAAAGATCAGGAAAACGTCTTCCGTATCGTGGAACGTAAAATCCAGGGGGAATTCCTGGTAGACATTGGCGGCGGCAAAGTCCGTGCCCTTGAGACTGAGCGGCCCGTAGGTTGTTCCTCCACCGTTGATAGAGAAGCGCGCCACTTCACCGGTCGCTGTATTATCATTGACCTTGAGCCGCACGTAGGCCGTCAGGGGGATATTCTTGAAAAAGTCAGTCGTCCACACCCAAGCGAAGGATTCGCCGTCGCCGGGCCGCAGGCGAAAAGCCGTCCCTCCCCAGGCTGTGGCATCGTTCACCCGTTCACCGTTGCCCCAATACAGCGCGAAAGTGTCATAGGTATCATCGGCAAACCAATTCTGGCTCAGGCGAACGTAAGGCCAGGTGGTATCCAGATTGTAGAGCGTCACCGTATCCTTGTTAGAAGAGGCCAGGTGCAGCCCCACCTGGTCTAGCGGAATCTGCGCACCGAGATAGATCGTGTCGCTGACGGTGGTTACACCTCCTATCGCATCGCGCGTTTTGACGTACACTGTACGCCAGCCATTGCCAGGTTCCAGCGTCCAGCTTTTCTCTGCCTGATACGGCTGCCAGCTCGCGCCGATGAAACAAGGCTCATTCGAAATTTGCATCTGTGTGGCCGGCCCGAGTTCGCGGAACCCACCGCCGCCCGAACGATCATAAATATACAGGTCTACGACGGCGTTGGTGGTATTGGGCGCTTCATTGTTGATGATAACCGGAGGGTAAACTGCATCTACCCCAAAGTCCTGTGTCAGGTACCCGCGCCAATCGCTGGTGCGAAGATAATACCCCATCCCAATTTCGCGGGAATTGGGATCCAGCAGGTTAGCGCGATGGCCGGGGCTGTTCATCCAACCATCAATGGCGGCTTGCGGCTCCATATAGCCACAGTAACAGTTTTCCGCGCCGGAAGAACCTTTGTACCCGAAGACCGGCACTCTTTCCGAGGGCCACCGCCCTAACGTGTCCTGATGTCCACAATACGGCTCAATCCGGTTTTCCACCGAATCCCAGTCAAACCAGCGCGCCGCTTCCGTCATCGGCGCGTTCCAACGCAGAGGCGGGACGCCATTGGCGCGCCGGGCAAGATTGCCATAATAGACGGTGAGCATTTCTTTGTAGATCAGCTCTGCCGGTTGCGGCGGCGGACCTTGCGGTTCGGTACTCGCCGGTCCGCTATTCAAGAAAAACAAGAGTGCCAGTAAACACAACCTGGCAATCCACTTTCCGTTTCCCACGGTTGACTATTCCTCCGCCAACAACACCCTTAGCGCCTTCTGCGCGCGGGCGGCGTCCGGCCCGGCGGTACATTTGCTGAACCAGTAGTAGGCTTCCTCGGCGCTCATCGCCTGGATGCCCTGCCCAATCGCCTCGATGCGGTCCTGGCGCGTCAGCGGTTTCACCGCCAGCAGGATCAACGCCAGGCGCAGCCCCGTCGGTTCGTCGAGGTAGAACGGCTTGTCGCTGCCTGCGGCGCGGGCCAGGTCGGTGGCCTTGTAGCCATTGGCGCGCAACGCCGCCAGCAGGTGCTCGGTCGTCGCGTGGAGCGTCTGCGCGTCCACGTCCACGCTCCACAGCGCCTGCGCGGCCGGCCTGGTGGCCTGCTCGTAGGTAAATCGAGACGTCTGCCGCCCATTGACCCACTGGTAAAGCGCCGCGCGGTAGCCCCCGGCAGGATCGGGCAGCGTGTAGAGCGCAAAAGGCCGGGCGGGGTCGGGCTGGAAGCTGGAGGCTGGTTGCTGGATGCTGGATACTTGAAGCTGGATGCTGGATGCTGGAAGCTCAGTGCTGATGGCTGACGGCTGACGGCTGACCGCTGACCGCTGACCGCTGACCGCTGACGGCTGACCGCTGACGGCTGATAGCTGATCGCTAACCTCGAAGAGACGACGGCGGCCGGCGGTATGCAGCGGTTCGGGTAAGCGTTGCGGAGCGGCGAAAAACCAGCCGTAGCACGGGACGCCGGGGAAGGGCTGCTCCAGGCGGTGCTGCGCTTGCAAGGCCGCGTAATCCCCGGCGTCCAATACGCGGATCTCGGTCAACGTCACCGTCCCGATGACCGCGCCGTAGGCCAGCGCGTCGGGATCGAAGCCCAGGGCACGACAGCGCGCATCCCGGCGCTCGGCGGCGGCGTGAATCGCCAGCGGGCCGCGATAGGCCGTCTGCCAGGTGCGGATGTCCACCGTCTTTTCACCACGGATCACTTGTTCCGCGCGGGGTTGGTGAAAACTCAGAGCCTTCACTTTTCCTCCGCGTCCAGTTGAATCACATCCAGCCCCACCGTGGTGAGCACTTCGTGAATGTTGCGGAAGGCGTCGCTGTTGATGGGCAAACCGGCGGGGAAGTGGAGAACCACCGTCACCGTCATCGTGAATTTGTCGGCGAGCTTTGCCAGGTCGTCGGTGGCGGCCTTGAGCTGCCGGTAGCGTTCCCAGGCCAGGTCTACGCTGAAGGTGGCGGATTCGTCATCCCCAAATTCGGCGGCGGAGCGCAGTTGCACCCGCGCCACGGGCGCGTTCAATTGAGGGATGACGACGCCCACCGTGCGCAACGCCCGTGCGCCGGCCTGTCCCTGCCCTTGCAGCGCGATGCGGAGCGTCTGAATATGGGTGATCTGCCGATCGTGAAAAACATCGGACAACTGCTGGAACGCTTGCTGCGGAACGCCCGCGCCGCGCAATGGCTTCGGCGGGGGCGGCGGAGGCGTGATGTCGTCCCTGCACGTACAGCGGGATTGCGGCTGCCCGCACACCGGGCACAGTTCCTCCCGCGGCGGCGTGACGCCCTCCTTCCCCTTGATCGGCAGTCCCAGCCGCGCGGCCTCGGCGGGCAAATACAAATACGCCTCATCGGAGATTTGCACCGCCGGCGGCACGGATTCGTGATCGTAGCCCATCTCAGCGCGCGCGTCGTAATAAATCCACACCTGCATCTTGATCCCGTTGAGGATCGTTTTCTTGAGCTGGTTGACATCGAACAACAGCGGGAGGCTCAACCGGCGGGCAAAGGCTTTGCGCAAATCCTCCGTCGTCATCTGCACAAGATTGGCGTCCCACGCCCGCGACTTCACATAAGCGGCAGCCAGCATCGGCTCGTTGCCGGTAAGCGCCTTCTGCTGCTGGCGCAGGACCCGCAGCACGACTTCGGATTGATCCCTTTGCACCTCGCCCTGATCCTGAGCAGGCAGCATCTCGTGCATCAAATACCCGTCGCGCTGCAATGCCTCGGCCTGGGGAAAGTAAAGATGCCGGTAGACTTTGGTAATGCCCACCCGCACGTCCAACTCTGCGCTTTCGCCGAGCTTCTTGATCTTTTTGCGCTGTTCCTCGGTGAACTCCTGCATCCGCTGCGCGTCGCCCGTGATCCGGTTGATGCCCAGGTAGCGGCGCACGGTCTCGACCAACTCGTCAACGCGCTCGCCATCGGCGACCAGAAACAGCACATTGTTGGGGAAGCGGCGAAAACCCTCCAACGCCCCTGTGCGCGTCGCCAGTTTGCGCGCCAACTCCGGCGGCTGCGGCGCAGTCGCCGTCGCGGAAGCGGCATCGTAGTGGAGCACCGCCAGCTTGGGCGCATCGGCGTCATCGTCCACGTCATCGGCTTCCTGCGGGAAGTAGACGACCTTGAACACGCCGCTCTTCCACACCCTGCGGATGCGGGCATCCAACTCTGCCTTAGCCGTCGTCAGCCCCACCAGTTGCATCTCATCGTTGATGATTTTGTTGATCGAAGGTTCCGGCTTGAAACGATAGCGCAGCCCGTCCCACTCGAAGAACCAGCCCTTGTCGTAGAGCCGTTCCGCCGCTTTGTGGACCAACGCCGGTTCATCGCCCGGCGCCAGCGCGCCCAACAGCAGTTCGGGCGGCGCGATGCCGGAAATCGCCCCCTGCACCAGGCTGTGCAGGAAAACGGTGGTTGCCACGCGCCGGGCATAGCGTGGTTTGCCGGTCATCACCCACGTGCCATCAATCTGATAAGCGTGGCCCGGTGCAGCGCCCTTGGGACTGACAATATCGGCTTCGATCACCTGCTGGAAGGCCGGACGCTCCAGGCGACTGGTGAGGTCTTTGGCGATCTCTGGGTGGCGCAAATCCACGTGATACGGCGCGATACACCAGGCATCCGCCGGGCGCTCCTCCCAGACCCGGCGCACCACCAACGCGAGCAGGCGCAGCGCGCCGCGCGTCTTCTGGAAATTGGGGATCGTCGCCACCCGCAATGTGAGCGCATTGAGCAGTTCCGGGTGAAACGGATAGGCCGTCGCCAGCGCCTGGGCGTATTCCGCCGTCAGTGCCTGGGTGGGCAAGGCCACGTTCTGCGCGTGCCAGCGGCGGTAAGCCTCGGTGTACGCCTGCGCCGTCTCGGCGGCAGCCTGGGCGTCAATGGTCGCAAACAAGCGGTGGCGCACAATCGCGGCGATTTCCGTTTCGCCGGTGGGGGTGATGACCCGCTCCTGCCGCGCCGAGACTTTATAGGCTTCGGCCAGGTGCGCGCGCAGTTGGTCGGTCTCCTTCGCAAAAGCATCTTCCGCCCCGGCCAGCGTCAGCACCACGACGACGTTGGCGCGGCTGGCGGCGAACTCCAACAGCGACATCAAAAAGGCCACCGTCTGCTCGGCCAGGTCCGATTTGCCGGTGGCGGTGGGCACGGATTGGGCCGCGCGCATGTGCCGGGCCAATTCGTCCAACATCATCAGCGTGGGCCGCTCGCCGACCAGTTCGGCAAACAGGCCGGTGCCGGGCGCGGAGCGGTGATGATCGCTCTCCTGCGCCAGCGCGTAGCCGGTCGGCCCGCCGAGCTGGTAGGCCAGCTCGCCCCACAGGGTAAACGTGCGCAGATTGTCCGCCGCGTGATACAGCCCCGTAGCAGGGTCCAGGTCTGACCCCACCACCCCGGCGATGCGCACCTGACCGGGGGCGGGCAACAGGGTCGGCTCCACCACCCGGGCGATGAGCGCCGCAGGCAGGGCTTCACCGCGCGCCGCGTGATACAGCGCGATGAGGTTATGGGTTTTGCCGCCGCCGAAAGCCGTTTCCAGCCGCAGAATGGGGCTGCTGGCGGGGCGCGCGCCGGTCAGGCGACCGAGTGCCTCGGTCAACAACAGGCGCAGACCGGCGGTGGGGTACGTGTTCTCGAAGAACGTTGTGGGATTCTGGTACACCGGCGCAGCCGTACCATCCAGCACATCCTTGAGCCGGGCGGCGAAGATGTCTTCGGTCAGTTGCCCTTGCAGGACTTCGGGCCGCGGCGTGCAGGTATCGAAAACGAGTTGCATACCACCTCCTGTAGCCTGAAAATGGAACGTGATACGTTTACAGTTTATCATCTTTTAAGGAAGGATGCAAATGAGTCTACTGAAAAAACTATTCACCACAGAGACACAGAGGTCACGGAGTTTTTAACTATATTTTGATAAGTTGATATTGGTAATCAGAAAATCAATTTTATTCAAGATAAAAATAAGGATTCTTCTGTGTCCTCCGTGCCTCTGTGGTAAATTCCTCTTTTTGCAGTAGAGTCATGCAAATGTAATTATCCTCTCGACTCTGCCACATGAAACCCAAATCATCAAAAATGGTCACTTGAAAACAACTAAAGCAATTCCAAAGCTCCATTCTCACTCAAAAAGTAAAAGTCAACGTTCCTTGTTTGTCCTGTTCATCTCATCTTCGTCCACAACACTGCTTGTATTTCCTGCCGCTGCCACAGGGACACGGATCGTTGCGGCCCACCGGCGGCGCGCTCGGACTGCGGAGATTGTCCCCGCTATCAATGGCACGCCGGGACTCAAGTGAGGCTTCCGGCTCACTGCCGATGGCTTCTTGCAGTTCTTGATACGCCGGGTGTTTGGGATTGGCTGTCACCTTTTTGACGATGTGATAGTGCCGTTCCAGGCGCGCCAGATAACGCCGGTCAGACAGCACGACCTCGGACACCAGCTTCAACAATGCCGGCGCATAACGACTTTGCTCGTTGAGTGGATCCAGGAACGGCCCGGCCTCCAGGTCGTCGCGATCAAAGCCGTAGCTGATGGCGGCCAGGAAACGTGCTGGATGCCGTTCTTCGGCCACATTGAGCATCACGCGGCGACAGTCGCACGCCGGAGCGGGACAATAGAATTCGAGCAGGCCGTAATTGCCCGGTGGAATGTCGTTTCGCCGTTGGAGAATCATGATCGAGCGCGTTTCCCGCTCGGCCAATTCAGGTGCAACCATAAAAAATGGGTAACGATTCAGGGGTAGGGTTGCCAACAACGAATGGGATAACGAATGAACGAATTTGGGCCTCGATGGAATGAAAAACTTGCGTACAGCAAGCATCCATTTGTTTATTCGTTCCCCAATTCGTTGTCGACGACCATGCCTGAACAGCTACGCCCGAATATTGAACTTTCTGTATTGACAGAAAATTCATAACGTGATAAAATAAACTTGTGTTTAGAAATACGGGTGCAGTCCCCTGTAGGACACAAAGGAGATAGCCTTGTCATTTACATCCACATTCCAGGGTCTCACGATTGCAGAGGTCGAACAACGTCGCCGTGAGTACGGTGAAAACGCTCTACCCTCGGCCAAGAAAACGTCGGCCTGGGGGATTTTCTTCAATCAATTCAAAAATCCGCTGGTCTACATCATCCTCACCGCGGCTGCCATTTCCCTGGCGGTAGGTGAGTACGGTGATTTTGGGATCATCATGGTGGTCGTCCTGCTGGATGCTATCCTGGGCTTCATCCAGGAGTACCAGGCGCAGCGTACCTACACGGCGCTCAAGGAGTTGTTCAAACCCACCACCACCGTCATTCGTGATGGCGTGCGGCAGGAGGTCGAAGTCCGCGAGCTGGTACCCGACGACATTGTCCTGCTCAATACCGGAGAACGCATCCCTGGCGATGGCGAAATCCTCGAGGCGCTCAAGCTAACCGTCGAAGAAGCCATCCTCACCGGCGAAAGCGAGCCGGTCGGCAAGACCACTGAGGTTGATCACAACCGGGTCTTTATGGGTACCACCGTCCTCACCGGGCGCGGACTGATGCGCGTCAATACCACCGGCGCGCACACTGAGTTGGGACGCATCGCCACCAGCCTGCACGAAGAAATCGAGGATAAAACGCCGCTCCAGGTGCGTTTGGAAGCCTTCAGCCATACCCTCACCCGATTGGTATTGGCGATCACCGCAGCTATCTTCGTCATGGGCTTGATCTCTGGACGCCATGTTCTCGAAATGCTGCGCGTGTCCATCATCCTGGCGATTGCCGCCGTGCCGGAGGGGCTGCTCATCGCTGTGACCGTCATCCTGGTGTTGGGGATGCGCAAGATTCTCAAACGCAACGGGCTGGTGAAGCGCTTGCTGGCAGTGGAAACGCTCGGTTCGGTGACCACCATCTGCACCGACAAGACCGGCACGCTCACCGAGGGTCGTATGCAGGTAACTCGTCAGGAGGTCCGCGAGGCGCAACGCGCCCTGGAAGTGATGGTGTATTGTAACGACCTGGAAGGGCCAGTGGATGCTGCATTGTGGGAATACGCTCGCACCCAACTCAAGGGCGACCCGCAAGAGATGGCCAATGGCGCGGAACGGCTGGGCGAAGAATTGTTCAGCAGCGAGACCAAGTTCATGATCGCCGCCGCGCGCGTCGCCGGGCAAACGTTCCACTACCTCAAGGGCGCGCCGGAGATTGTGTTGGGGATGTGCGCTGTGGATGATCAAGAACAAGGCCGCATTCTGGCAGAAGTGGAACAGTGGGCCGGCGAAGGATTACGACTGCTTGGATTAGCCTACCGTCCGGACGGTCTGCTCGGCGATCACAGCGGCTACACCTGGGTGGGCCTGGTGGCGATGGAAGACCCCATCCGCGAGGGTGTGCGCGAAGCCATCCAGGTCGCGCGGCGCGCCGGCATTCAGGTGAAAATGATCACCGGCGACTACCGCAAGACCGCCGAACGCATCGCAGCGATGATCGGCCTGGCAACTCGCACCAACCAGGTTATCGATGGCGAAGAACTGGGACAACTCAGCGACGAGGCGTTGACCCAACGCGTGCAAGAGATCACCGTTTTCGCCCGCATCCGCCCGCAGGATAAGCTGCGCATCGTGCGCGCCCTGCAAGCGCGCGGCGAGATCACGGCCATGATCGGCGACGGCGTCAACGACGCACCGGCGCTCAAACGCGCCAACATCGGCGTGGTGGTCGGTGCAGCGACCGATGTCGCCAAAGAAACCGCCGACCTGATTCTGCTGGACAACAACTTTAAGACCGTAGTGGCGGCTATCGAAGAAGGGCGCGTCATCTTCGAGAACATCCGCAAGGTGGTGGCCTACACGCTTTCCAACTCGTTCGCCGAGGTGCTGCTGGTCTTCGGGGCAATGCTGCTCGGCTGGCCCGCGCCGCTGTTGGTAGCACAAATCCTGTGGATTCATCTGATTTGCGACGGCCCTTCTGACATCGTGCTGGGCTTCGAGCCGAAGGAAAACGGGATCATGGAAGAACCGCCCAAGCCGCTGAACGAGCCGGTCTTGAACACGTTGGGATTGTCGCTCATCGCCATCATCAGCACAGCCAGCGCGGCGGTGGGGTTGATCCTGTTCGGCCACTACTTCTTACAGCACAACGATCCGACGGATGGGCGCAGCCTCATCTTTGCCAGTTTTGCGCTCAACTCGCTGATCTACATCTTCGCCTATCGCAGTCTGCGCCGTTCCATCTTCCAGATGAACCCGCTGCGCGTGAACAAACCGCTGATTTGGGCAGTGACCTCCGGGTTGATCCTGGTCTTGCTGCCTTTCTTTGTGCCCGGCCTGCGCCAGATGCTGGACATCGTCCCCTTGCACGTGGAAGATTGGCTGTTGGTCGGGGGCGTGGCGCTCAGCTTGTTGTGTGTTGTCGAGATCGGCAAATGGTTTACTCATCTGCGCCGCCAGCGTATGACAGTGTCAAATTCACACCCGCTATAGGAAAGGATCAGTAAAATGCCCGAACGTTACTACGAACAAAAGCACTTTGTCGAAGACATCAGCCTGTATTTCGAGCAGATGGGCATCCCGCGCATGGCCGGGCGCATCCTGGGGGTGTTGTTGATTGCGAACCCGCCGGAGCAATCCATGACCGATCTGTGCGAGACGTTACAGGCCAGCAAGAGCGCCATCAGCACCAACACACGGTTGTTGAGCGAGATGGGGCTGATCGAGCGCGCCCCTTCGCCGGAACCGCGCCAGGTCTACTTTCGTTTTGCGCCCGGCGGTTGGGTCACGTTTATGCGCATGTATCTGCGGATGATGGCTTCGCTGCACCAAATCGCCGAGCGCGGTCTGGAACTGCTCAAGGATGAAGACCCCGCGCTGCGCGAGCGGCTCCAGGAAGCGCACGACATGTTCTCGCTCATCGAAGATCAATTGCCGGCTCTGCTCAAACGCATCGAGACCCAGCGGGGCATTGGCACGAATGGAGGATAAACAGGATGAAAAAGCGAAGTATACTGTGGACAATTTTGATGGCTGTCGTCAGCCTGCTGTTCTTCTGGCTCGTGCTACTCAAGCTCATTCTGAAATTGAACAAGGGCCGCGGCGAACCGTGTCCCACCTCGTGGAGTTGGATCGTGGATAACCCGCTGCGCCGTTGGGACGTGCGTTACGCACTCGACCGGGCGGGTTTGCGCTCCGGCGAGACGGTGCTGGAACTCGGCCCCGGGCCGGGGGCATTCACCATAGATGCGGCGCAGCGCGTAGGACCGGAAGGCCGTCTGATCGCCGTGGACATCCAGCCGGGGATGATCGCACAGGTGGAGGAACGGGTCAAGGCCGCCGGGCTGACGAACGTGGAAACCCACGTCGCCAGCGCCTACGAACTGCCGCTCCCCGACGCCAGCGTGGATCGTGCCTTCCTCATCACCGTGCTGCCCGAAATCCCCGACCCTGTGCGCGCCCTGCGCGAAATCCATCGCGTGCTCAAGACAGGCGGCGTCGTCTCGATGACCGAGGAATTCCTCGATCCCGACTATCCGCGCCGCGCGACGACCATGGCCTGGGCCAATGCCGCCGGTTTCGAACTGGCGGAGCGTTACGGGAATTGGTGGAACTATACGCTCAACTTCAGGCGGAAACCATAGACCTTAAGGAAGCAAGGTCATTCAATCGGGAGGGTGCTATGTCCGAGACAACTCCACAAACCCTGAGCGGCGTGGCCGAAACGCTGCTCATGACGGTCTACATCCGGGCCATGGAATCGCAGCGACCGGACGCGTTGATCAAAGACGAGAAAGCCGTGGCGCTGGTCACGAGCATGAGCTACGACTTCGACCGGATCAGACAGCTCAAGATGGACGAGGATGACAAGGTCGGGGTGATCCTGCGCAACCGCGAATTCGACCGCTACGTGCAGAATTTTCTGGCGCGCAACCCGGAAGCAGTCGTCGTGCACATCGGTTGTGGTCTCGATTCGCGCTTCGAGCGGGTGGATAACGGCAAAGTCGAATGGTACGACCTTGATCTGCCAGAGGTTATCGCGCAGCGCCGGAAATTCATTGGTGACGAAAAGGAACGTTATCACTTGCTGGCCGGTTCGGTGTTCGACGCCGCCTGGCTGGACAAGGTCAGTGTGCATCATCAGCGTCCCTTTCTGTTTCTGGCCGAAGGCGTCTTGATGTACTTCGAGGAAGCCCAGGTCAAGGCGTTGGTGCTGATGCTGCGCGACCACTTTCCCGGCGCGGAGCTGGTCTTCGATGCCTTCTCGCCGTATCTCGTGCGGATGAACAACCTGCGTATGGCCATCAGCAAATTCGGCGTTCGCTATCATTGGGGACTCCGGCGTGGTCAGGAACTCGAAAAGTGGGGGGATGGCATCCGCCTGCTCGACGAGTGGGGCTACTTTGACCGGCCCGAGCCACGGCTGGATCACATTCGCTGGATGCGGCACATTCCACTGCTTGCCAGGGTGATGCGTATTTACCATTATCGCCTGGGAGAGACATGAGAGGGAAGATCCAATGTCTAAGCATACTATCCGCAATCTGAACGCAGTCTCCCAGACGCTCCTGATCCCCTTGTATTTTCGGGCGCTGGCTTTCCATCGCCCCGATGCACTGGTGCGCGATCCCAAGGCAGTGGAACTGGTCGGCCAACTCGACTATGACTTCTCCGCCGTCCAGAAGCTGAAGAACGATTCGGTCAATTAACGGTACTTCCCATTCCTCGCCAGGATGGTGCGTGTCGTGCATTACCGGCTCGGAAAGACGGCAGAGAGAGAAAGTCTTTCGTTTCCAGGTGGACAGGAGGTACTATGACACGCGCATTTCCGAAATTTGGCTACAATCCCGTCACAGGCGAATGGAATGACAGCCTGACCGGCGAGTTTCTCTGGTCCAACGTCAATCTCAGTGAGGCCGTGCCGGACGTGATGACGCCCAGCACCTGGTCGCTCTGGTGGATTTTCCACTACGAGACTAACCCCATTGTGTTTCCCGGGGACTATCCTTTTTGCGGCAATCTGGCCGGGCGACCCTACTTCAACTTGAGCCTGTTGTTTTCGGTGTATCAGGCCGTTGGCCAAGACGCCCGCGGCGAAATGCAGGCGGACATGCTCGGTTACGCCTCCTTAGACTTCGACATTCCGACCCTGCCCTTTTCGGCATTTTTGGTTTACCGGACCGTTTTGCCGGGCACATTCAGAGCACGCTGGGAGATGAGTCGCTGCCGCAAAGATTTAGCCCGATTTCTGGAAACCACACCGGCATGGTGCCGCGCCACCCGGAACAAGGTTGTGAACTGGAAAGACACCGCCAGTCTGCTCGCGGGCTGGAAGGAAACGATCAAACCCGCTGTGGTGCATGGCTGCCAGATGCTACGTTTTGCGACGGCAGGGCTGGCCCGACCCTCCACCCGGCTTCGCCAGGAATTGTCTGCCCTCATTGGAGTCACCGATGCCAGTATGATCATGTCGAATTTGTCTAACTCTGGCAATCTGGCAAGCCTCGGCCCATTACTGGGATTGACGCAGGTAGCAAAAGGCCAACTCAGCCGGGAAGCCTATCTTGAGCGGTATGGACACCGCGGCCCGCACGAAATGGAGCTGTCCATTCCCGGGGCAGACGACGACCCGGCCTGGCTCGACAAACGGCTTGCGGAGCTAACCCAGTCGCCGGTGGATGTGGAGGCGCTTCTGGCCAATCAACGCGCCGCGCAAGCTGCCGCATGGACCAGCTTCGAATCCCGCTTTCCTACGAAGGCGCCGGCCATGCGGCGTCGGCTGGACGCCATCGCAGCGGCTGCCCAAACCCGTGAGGCAGTACGCTCGGAAGTAACCCGCCTGGGGCGGCTCGTCCGCGCTTTCCTCCTACAGGCCGGCGCTGTGACCGCTATGGGCGATGCGGTCTTTTTTCTATCACTCGATGAGCTGGCCGAAGTGCTGGCGGGTGATAAAACGCACTTTTCCCATCTTGATGCCCGCCGCGACGCTTACCAGAAATATATAACCTTACCGCCATATCCTGCTATAATTATCGGGCACTTTGACCCCTTCCGATGGGCAGCAGACCCCAACCGGCGGAGCGATTTTTACGATGCGCGGCAGACTGAAGCCGTTGTTTTCCCTTCCACCATCAAAGGCTTTGCCGGTGCGGTGGGCTGCGTGGAAGGCGTCGTGCGTCGCATTGACCGTGTGGAGGATGGAGAGCAGATTCAGCCGGGGGAGATTCTCGTCACCACCATCACCAACGTCGGATGGACGCCACTCTTCCCGCGCCTTGGTGCCATCGTCACCGACGTGGGCGCGCCGCTCTCACACGCCGCCATCGTGGCGCGCGAGTTGGGCATTCCGGCGGTGGTGGGCTGCGGCAACGCCACCATGCTGCTCAAAACCGGCGACCGCGTCCGCGTGGACGGTGGGAGCGGAACGGTTGAAATTTTGACCAGATAACTGTGATCCAGGGGGGTAACGACATGAACGAAAAAATTCAAGCTCAAGACTTGAGCGCCGTCTCAGAAACCATGCTGGCGACGCTCTACTCGCACGCAGTAGAAAGCCGCCGCCCCGATGCACTGATCCACGACCCACGCGCCGAAGAGTTGGTCGCCCGGATAGACTTCGATTTCGCCCGCCATCAGATGGGCGAGGACGACCAGGCGGCAACCTGTGTGCGTCTGCGGCAGTTCGACCGTTTCGCCCAGGCGTTCCTGACGGCGCATCCCGATGGCGTCGTCGTCCACATCGGCTGTGGCTTAGACACGCGCTTCGACCGCGTAGATAATGGGCAGGTGACGTGGTACGACCTCGACCTGCCGCCGGTGATCGAATTGCGTCGCAAACTGCTGGAAGAGACGCCGCGCTACAAGATGATTCCTGCGTCCGCGCAGGCAGCGTCCGCGCTAGACTTAGCGTGGCTGGATGTGGTGGATGTTTACCCCGGCAAGCCGTTCCTCTTCATTGCCGAGGGTGTCTTTATGTACTTTTCGGATGCCGAGATGCGCCGCCTGGTGTTGGCGCTGCGCGAGCGGTTCCCCGGCGCGGAACTGATCTTTGACGTAGCTTCGCCGCTGATCGTGTGGCTGCAAAACCTCAGCCTGGCGCGGATGAAGGCCAACTTTCGGATGCGCTGGTCGCTACGACGCTACGACGCGCTGGAGCAGTGGTCGCCCGGCATCCGCCTGTTGGAAGCGTGGTACTATACGTCGCTCAAAGAATCCATTCCTCGCCTGCAAAAACTCCAAACCCTGTTTCGCCTGTTCCCGCCGCTCGGTAAGGGGATGGTGATTCTGCGCTATCGTCTGGATCAATCCTTAGTTCAAATGGAGGAACAACCGATGAAAGACAAGTCTGCGGTATGGCGGTACGTGATTGCGGCGCTGGTGGGCGCGGTGGTA
Source organism: Chloroflexota bacterium (assembly GCA_019873725.1). Taxonomy (GTDB): domain Bacteria; phylum Chloroflexota; class Anaerolineae; order B4-G1; family SLSP01; genus DSWT01. The sequence goes on from JAIOAS010000010.1 coordinate 28,321, forward strand.
GGCGGATTGGCGGTAGCGCTGGCTGGACGTCTTTTGCCCAAAATGATGGATCGAATGATGGACAGAATGCGATCCGAATTTCCGCGCCAGATGATGGCGCGGATGCAAGCCGAAGGGTGCGATCCAATGGAAATGTGCCAGCGGATGATGGCCGAATTCCGCGCACAAGAACAAAGGGAGTGAGCCGATGGGGACAGCTAAGACGGACGTGCAGCAGCTCAACGCCGTCGCCGAGACGTTGCTGCTGCCATTAGCCTACCGCGCCGCCGAAAGTCGCCGCCCCGACGCGCTGGTCCACGACTCGCGCGCGGCGGAGATTATCGCGCAGTTGAATTACGATTTCTCTAAACTGGAACGACAGCAATTCCAGCAGTTGAACGTCGCCTTGCGCGCCCGCGAGTTCGACCGCGCCGTGCGCGCATTTTTGGCAGAGCACCCCGACGGCGTGGTGGTGGACATCGGCTGCGGCCTGGATACGCGCTTCGACAGAGTAGACAACGAGCACGTGACATGGTTCAACCTGGATTTTCCCGAAGTGATAACACTGCGGGAACGCTTCTTCACGCCGCACTCACGCTGCCACTCGCTGGCCTGCTCCGTGCTGGAACTTGCCTGGATGGACGAGGTGGCACAGCACCCCGGCCCGTACTTCTTTTTAGCGGAAGGCGTATTCCCCTATCTTGCCGAGGACGAAATCCGCCGGTTGACACAGACGCTGCACGACCGCTTCTCCGGCGCGGAATTGATGTTCGACGCGTTACCGGCCTTGATGACACGGTTGAGCCGCCTGCACCCCGCACTGCGCCAGACACGTGCGGCGCACGTCCGCTGGGCCACCAACGACAGTCGCTTGCTGGAAACGTGGGGCGTGGGCCGTCTGCTTTCCGACTGGCGTTACTACGATCATGACGACGAGCCGCGCCTGGGTTGGTACAAAGTGTTCCGCTACATCCCTTTCCTGCGCGACTTTAGAGTGTTGCGGTATCAACTGGTAGCTGCATAAGCTGCGCCTGCGTCAAGCGCGCATCGATGATAAGCAGTTGGATGAAAATTCCAACCGCGAATGTCCGCCAATTTCCTGGAAATTCGCGTTGATTAGCGAGATTAGCGGTTTGTTTTTGGGAGGTGAACTGATGAGCACAGACTATGTGATGTCATTATCCGATCCCCAGGCGACGCTGGCGCTGGCCGGCGGCAAGGGTGCGTCGCTGGCCCGGTTGGCCGGTGCGGGGCTGCCCGTGCCGGACGGTTTTTGCGTAACCACCGCCGCTTACCAACAATTTGTCACGGAAAACGACCTGCAACCGCGCATCCAGGCCGCCTTGCAGACCGCCGATCCCGCTCAACCCGTCACCCTGGAGACCGCCTCAACTGAAATCCGCGCCCTTTTCGCCACCGCCCTCATCCCCCCCGCCATCGCTGCCGAAATCGAACTAGCCTACACCGCTCTCAACGCGGCATCCTGCATCTTGCCTCCTGCCTCCTGCATCTTGCCCCCTGCCCCTTGTCCCGTCGCCGTGCGCTCCTCCGCCACCGCCGAAGACCTCCCCGACCTCTCCTTCGCCGGTCAGCAGGAAACCTACCTCAATGTGCAGGGGATTGAGACCGTGCTGGACGCCATCCAACGCTGTTGGGCCAGCCTGTGGACGGCGCGGGCTATCGGCTACCGAATCCAGCACGGCATCGACCAGGAAACGGTGAGCCTGGCAGTCGTCGTCCAGCAGCTCGTACCGGCAGAAGCCGCCGGCGTCATGTTCACTGCCAACCCATTTACCGGGCGGCGCGACCAGGTGATGATCAGCGCCGCATGGGGGCTGGGCGAATCCGTGGTCGGCGGGACGGTGACGCCCGACATGCTGACGCTGGACAAAGCCACTGGACAAGTGACCGCGCGCGACACCGCCGACAAACAAGTGATGACCGTGCGCGTGGCAAGCGGCACGACAGAACAGCCGACGCCAGAAGCCTTGCGCCGCGCCCCCGTCCTGGATGACGCGCAAGCCGCCGAACTGGCACGGCTGGGCGTCCAGATCGAGGCCCTGTACGGGATGCCCATGGACATCGAATGGGCGTGTATACTCCCCTCTCCCTCTGGGAGAGGGGCCGGGGGTGAGGGAAGGTTCTTCATCCTCCAGGCGCGGCCCATCACGGCGCTGCCTGCCGCACCCGTCATCTCACCGCCGACCGAGTGGAAACTACCCAATCCCAAAGCCATCGGCTTTCGCTCCAGCATCATCGAACAACTGCCCGATCCCCTGACGCCCCTGTTCGGCACGCTGGGCCGGCGAGTGATCAACACTGGCACAGCGCACCTGTTTAACGACATCTTGAGGTGGGGCATACCGGACGAAATCTATGTGACGGTCAATGACTATGCCTACTTTCAGATGCATATCACCTTCAAATTCTTGTGGCAGATGCTTGGCTTTCTGCGCCCTTCGGCCTGGAAAATCCTGACGCGGAGCGTGGAGCGTTGGCGGGACGAGGCGCATCCGCACTACGTGGCCGTCATCGAGCGTTGGAAAAGTCGTCCCCCGCGCGATCTGCCTGCCGCCGATCTCTTGACCGCTGCAAGCGAGTTGCTGGCCGAAATGGTGAATACCTACACCGTCCTGCAATCGGGCATCGTCGGAATAGCGATGGGCGCGGAGATGGGATTCGCATCGTTTTACGATAAGCTGGTCAAGCGGCGCACCGATCCTCCGGCGCTGACCTTCCTGCTGGGCCTCGACAGCCTGCCGATCCTGGCGGAAAAATCGCTCTACGACATCGCGCAGGCATGCCATGAGTCTCCCGAGCTGGCCGCCTTTATCGAGCGCACGCCTACGGCATCCCTGGCTGCGCTGTTGGCCGGGGCAGACGTCCCGCCGGACGTTCCCGCCGACATCTGGCGTGAGTGGCAGCAGCGTTTCCGCGCGCACCTGGCGCAATATGGACACACCACCTACGACCTCGACTTCGCCAAGCCGACGCCGGCAGATGATCCCGCACCGCTTCTGGAAACGGTCAAAATGTACCTCAAAGGTCAGGGAACCAGCCCCTACGAACGCCAACAGACATTGGCAGCGCGGCGTGATGAAGCCATTCAGGACGTCTCCGGGCGGCTGCGGGGACTGCGCCTGAAATGGTTCCGTAAACTGTTGGGCTGGGCGCACCGCTACGGCCCGATGCGCGAGGACAGCCTGGCCGACCTGGGTCTGGGCTATCCCCTGCTGCGCCAGATGTTGGGCGAGCTGGGGCGACGTCTGGTCGAGGCCGGGATGCTCGCGCAGGCCGACGACGTTTACTGGTTGTACGAGCCTGAAGCCGTGCAGGCTGCTGCCGCCCTTGACCACGGCGAGAAGCTGAATCCTATGACCGAGGCGATCGTGCAGCGCAAAGCCGTCTGGCAGGCTGAAAAGCAGGTCACTCCGCCGGTGGGATTGCCCGTGGGTTCCAGATTTCTGAGACGTGTGGAAAAAATCGGACCGGCGCGCACCGATAGCACAGGAGGTGCAACCCTCAAAGGCGTAGGCGCCAGCCCAGGGCGCGTCGTGGGCACGGCGCGCGTGCTGCGCGGCCCGGAGGAATTCGGGCAGATGCAACCGGGTGACATCCTGGTGGCAGCGATCACCACGCCGGCGTGGACGCCACTCTTTACGATGGCGGCGGGCATCGTTACCGACGTGGGCGGGCCGTTCAGCCACGGCAGCATCGTCGCCCGCGAGTACGGCATCCCGGCGGTGCTCGGCACCGGCGCAGCCACCCGCCGCATCCATAGCGGGCAGACGATTACCGTGGACGGAACGACAGGGGAGGTCATTCTAGCCTGAACAGGTTCAGGTTATTTGGGCGCTTGGGTATTGACAAGCGCCCTTTTTGTTGTACAATCTATCGTAAAAATACGATAAAGGAGGGCAGATGACCGAAACAACTTCATGTGCGCTGTGTGCCCCGGCGTGTTGTTCACTGGACATCTCCGGCGACGATCAAAAGCGTCTGGTGGCGATGTTCAAGGCGCTCGGCAATCCGATCCGCTTCGAGATCATCAAGTTCCTGGCCACCCATCCTGGCTGCATCACCGGCGACATCGTGGATTACCTGCCCATCGCCCAGGCGACCGTCTCACAGCACCTCAAAGTTCTGCGCGAAGCCGGCTGGATTTCAGGCATCACCGAAGGCCCCGCCCGCTGCTACTGCCTGAACGCCGAAAACATCGCATGGTTCCGGGAACAGATTGTGCAGATTATGAGCTGATCGGTAGACAGTAGACAGCAGACGGTAGACAGGGCCGTCTACTGTGTACTGTTTGCCGTCTACTGAAATGGAGGATACAAAATGAATACAACACCAGATCTGATGCACACCACCAGCACTTTGACCTTTGCCCATCATTGGGATCATTTTCTGGCGCGGTGGGGGTACCGGCGCGGCGAGCATCGCGTGACGCCGGGATTGTATGCGCTCGGTCAACCGACGCCGGAGTCGCCGGTTTTCGTGACGGCGAACTACACGCTCAGTTTCGATGCGCTACGCTCGTCCCTGCCAGGCGTGGACGGCTACATTCTTGTATTGGACACGCAGGGCGTCAACGTGTGGTGCGCCGCCGGCAAGGGCACGTTTGGCACGGACGAGATCGTGCGCCGCGTTGAGGCAACGCGGCTATCCGAGGTGGTCAGCCACCGCACGCTGATCCTGCCGCAGTTGGGCGCACCCGGCGTCGCTGCGCACGAGGTCAAGCAGCGCACAGGCTTCAAGGTGGAATACGGCCCTGTGCGCGCCGCCGATTTGCCGGAATACCTCAAGACGCATCAGGCCACGCCGGAGATGCGGCAGGTGCGGTTCCCCTTGCGCGACCGGCTGGTGTTGATCCCTGTGGAATTAGTTCACCTCGCCGGACCCACGGCGTTGGCGGCGCTCGTGTTGGCCGTCCTGCTGGGGCCATTGGCGGCATCGGGCGCGGTGGCGGCAGTTTTGGCCGGAGCGGCGTTGTTCCCCATCCTGCTCCCCTGGCTGCCCACCGAGGACTTTAGCAGCAAAGGCTTCATCCTGGGTGGGCTGACCGCGCTGCCGCTTGCGCTGGCGTCCCGGAAGCGTGGCGAGGGACGCGGGTGGCCACTGGCTTACCTGTTGAGTCTGCCGCCGGTAACCGCCTTCCTCGCGCTCAACTTCACCGGCGCGACGCCGTTCACGTCCAAATCGGGCGTGAAACGCGAAATGTTCCGGTACATTCGCGTGATGGCGGGGATGTTCGGCGCTGGGGTGTTGTTGGCGCTTGGGCTGCGGTTGACGCGGCGAGCAAAGTAATCCCATCGAAGACAAAGATTTTACCACTAATCTTCACGAATTTACACTAATTTTTTCTATTCGTGGAGATTAGTGTCGATCCGTGGTTTATTTTTCGAGGAGTGTAACCGAACCTGCGGTACAGCCCCGATAATGAAAATGGGCGCAGGACTATTCGACTAACGACTATCAGACTATTTTCAGAGGAGCAGCAAATGACAACTTGTAATGAAGCAACAGGCGCAACCGGTACGCGAACCGGGTTTGTGGCGCAGAGCAAGCGCAACACGTTGGCGTTCAACGCGGACGCCTGCATCAACTGCGGGATGTGCAGTGCGGTGTGCCCGCAGGGTGTGTTCGCGCCGGGCGTGCGGGGAGCGCGGCGGGTGCAGATCGTGCGGGCAGATGCCTGCATGGAGTGCGGCGCGTGTATGCGCAACTGCCCCACCGGCGCGCTATTCGTGGACAGCGGTGTGGGTTGCGCCGCCGCGATGATCACAGAGGCGTTGCGTGGTCTGAAAAAACCCACGTGTGGCGCGCCAGAGCCAACTTGTTGTGGCCCTGAGGCGGCCTGCTGTGGCTGATTACAAGGAACCGGCGCCGTCTTCCTCGACAGCCTCACGCTGCGGGCGCAGTGTCAACGACGGGAAATGTACAGCTAACTTCCGCAAACTCTCCGGCGAACCGTCCACCGGTTCATCGGACCAGCGGGCGAACATCCGCAACGCGCGCGGGTTGATCTGGATGACCTCCGCCAGCATCTCCGCCACGCCCGCGCGGGAAACCGGATGCGCGACCGCGTGGAACGCGCGGCGTCCCACCTGGACGTACACCTGTGGATTGGCGCGCGCGTTGCGGTACCAGTCCGTCTTGCCGCCCCACCCCGCCATCACCGTGTAGGCGTCGGTGGTGGGATCGTAGCTATACTCCAGCGGCGTGATCCGGTGTTTACCCGTCTTTCTGCCGGTCGTGTGCAATAGCAACACCCGCTTGCCGATCAGCCATCCTAGACCGAGTTTGTAAAGCCAGATCGGCTGCTTGAAAATCACGCGCCAGACCGGCCCCGGCCTGTTCCGGGGCACAAGATGCGTCATCACCACACGCTCAATCGCCAGGTAAATCCGTTGGAACAGGCTCATCATCCCCTCTCCTGGTCAACGGATTAAAAAAGATAAAAATCCGTTAAAATCCGTTCAATCCGTTGGAACAGGCTCATCATTCCCTCTCCTGGTCAACGGATTAAAAAAGATAAAAATCCGTTAAAATCCGTTCAATCCGTTGACAGCCTATCCCCGCAAATGCACCGGATACCGGCTGCGCACCCTTCCCTCCCCACGCTTGGCCCAGCCGACGGGAAAGCCATCCACGGCGATGAGGACGTACCCCGCCGGGCCGCGATCCGGCCAGAAGCCGCCCCGCAGGTAGTTCGACAGTCGGGGATCGTCCTGCGCCAGATCGACAACGTCGCGGGCATCCTCCGGGCGCAGTGCCAGCGCCAGCGCGTGATCAGGCCAGACTTTGTTGTGGCGCAGCGAAGCCACCCACCAGCCAGGGCGCAACACGTGCAAGCCCTCCCAGAGCTTGGGGTCCATCGGGGTCACGTAGAGGTCATCGGTTTTGGTGAGCAGCAAGCCTTTGTCGGAAAGCGGCGCAATCAACGCTTCACCGACGGTCTTCTGGTAGAGATTCCAGATACGACCGGGGATGGCGCTGCCCGTCCAACGCTCCGGCAGGTCATTGGGCGGCTCGCCCTGCCGGCGCAGCAGCGCGTAGAAATGGCCGTGTCCCGGCCCGGTATGCGGCCAGAAGCGTCCGGCGCGTCGCAACGTCTCCGGCGCGTTCACCCATTCGGGACGGCCCGGATGCAGGCCCGGCACTTGCGGCAAGTCCACAATCTCGAAATCGGGATGCGCTGCCAGGAACGCAGCGATGACGGCCTCGTTCTCTTCGGGAGCGAAGGTGCACGTCCCATAAAGCAAGCGCCCACCCCGCCGCACCAACGGCGCGGTCTGATCGAGGATGGTTTTCTGGCGGCGCGAATTGCCAAACACTGTATCCAGGCTCCAGTCGCGGATCGCCTGCGAATCGCGGGAGAACGTGCCCTCGCCGGAGCACGGCGCATCCACCAGCACCGCATCGAACAGGCCGGGCCAACGGGCTGCCAGGCGTTCCGGCGTCTCATTGACGACCAGCGTGTTGGTGACGCCCAGGCGTTCGACGTTCATCGCCAGCACGGAGGCACGGCGACGGACGACCTCGTTGGCGACGAGCACGCCCCTGGGAGCGCCACGCTCTGGCATGGCCGTCATCATCCGGGCTGCGATGTGGGTAGCCTTGCCGCCGGGTGCCGCAGCGAGATCGAGCACCCATTCATCAGGCTGCGGGTTGAGTAGCACCGCCGCCGCCATCGCGCTGGGGTCTTGCATGTAATAAACACCGAGCGTGTGGTAGAGATGCGACCCGGCCTGTGCCTCTTCTTGGAGCCACAGCCCCTCCGGGCACCAGGGGATTGGCTGTGCCTCCCAGGGGATGCGCGCGCGCAGATCGTCCAGCGCGCCGCGCACGGGATTGAGGCGCAGTCCTACGTCGCGCTTCGCCAGCGCGGCAAAGAAGGCGTCCGCCTCATCATCGAGCCAGCCTCGCATGCGCTTGACAAAATCAGGGGGCCAGGTATCCGGTAAAGTTGTTGTCATCATTCACGCTCTCTATCCGCTGCCACCTTAATAGGATACGAACAAGTCTCAGTAGATCCCAAAATGCTCCAAGGGGATCGTCAGATCCCCGTTCTGGTCTGGATCTGGCGATCCAGACCAAGCTAAATTGGATCTACTGAGTCTGGCATCTCGTGGTACCGCCTCAACTCTGGCATAGGGAAATGGCATGGGTTGTACGTCAATAAAGTCAAATCATAATGACGTGCAGCCGCAGCAATGAGCGCATCGGCGATGTCCAGGGTCACGCCCTGTTGACGATAACGTCGCAGCCATTCACCGGCCAGATCGGCGACGGCCCTGTCCACAGGATAACAGGCCAGCGCGTTGAGAAAGCGCAGCGTAGCCTCACGTTCGCGCTCGCGCATTCCGGCCAAAACCTCCGTGCGCGAAATAGCGACAATGCCCAACTGCCCCTCCAGGGCCAGGCGCGTCAGCAAGGCCGTAGTAGGCTGATGGCCGCGCAGGTGTTGAATGAGGACGTTGGAGTCCAGCAGGTAATCAGCCATCGCCTACTCCGTAAAGAGAGGGACGCGCCGCCAGGTCGAACGTAACTGTTCCAACCAGCCGTTCACATCCTCAGGCGTGATCAAATCGGGATGCTCGGCAGATTCCCAGGCGCCGGCGGTCTCGCGCAATGCGGCCAGGACTTTGAGACGCGCCAGGTACGATGCCGTAGCTTCAACAACGACTTCACTGCGTTTGCCGGAAGGAACCAGTGCGTCCAACTCCGCGAGCAATTGGCGGGGAAAAATCACGTTGATACGGCGTACATCTTCGCCCATCTTTTTGTCCACCTCATTTGTATGGATGTATTACCTGTATTATACACCACATCCACGGTGAAGAGAAGTGCGAAATCTCAAGCGCCAGATTCAGTGAAGCAAACACGCACGATTATGGGTGGCGTTGTGCCGCCACAATCGCCCGGATGGCGTCGGCTTGCGCCTCAATGCTCTCGGTCAGGCGGAACTGCACCAACGCGCGGCGCAGGTTGTGCTCGGCGTCTTTCGTCTTGAAGTAGACATTGCCCTCCAGGTAATCGGTGAAGAAGCGCAAGCCCAGCTCGAACGCGATCAACCGCACTGCATCGTAGATGTAATCGTAGTCCTTGCCGGTCATGAAATGCCGCGCCTCGCCCAGATACCCTTCCAGAATGGCCTGGCACAGGTCGGTTTCAAACCGTACCGCGTCGAACGCCTCGGTTTCCTCCCCCAGGGGATTACAACACGAGCGCAAACAATCGCCGATGTCGTAATGCACCAGTCCCGGTTTGAGCGTGTCCAGATCGATCACGCTGACCGCCTGTCCGGTGACATCATCGATCATGATGTTGTTGACCTTAGGATCGCCGTGAATGGGACGCAATGTCAGTTCACCACGCTGCACCGCGTCTTCTAACACAGAAGCCCAGGCCCGGCGCGCGGCGACGAAATCATGCGCGTACTTCACCTCGGCTGAGGAGTGGCGCCGGCTGTCTACGGCTGCCGGAAACGCAGCCGCCATCACGGCATCGTAGTGGGCAAGATAACGCGGGGTGACGTGGAACCCTTCAAGGGTATCATAGAGACTTTCCACCGGCAAATCACTGATCAGGCTATGGAACCGGCCAAGCGCATAGCCGATTTCCCCGGCATGATGGCGGTCCCGAATCGTATCATACGTCTGCGCACCCTGCACAAACGTGGTCATCCGCCAGAAGTTATTTTCGGGATCGCGCCAATAATCCGCACCGTTTTTAGCACGGATAATGTCGGGCGTTTCCCAACGGCGTCCCGGCGTAGCCGAGGATGCTGCATGAGTCGCCCCGACATGCTCCATAAACGCACGCATGTTCAGGATAATCAGCTCCGGACGGCGGAACACTTGCTGATTGACCTTTTGGAGAATGGCCTTTTCGCGTGGATCGGATGCCAGCGTGACCAGAAATGTGTCGTTCACATTGCCGGAGCCATAACGCTCAACGGCCACCACCTCACCCACAAAAGCGAATTGTGCGGCAACCGACCGTAAAGCCATAGATACATCCAACGAGTTTGCGTGCACTTGCCCCAACGTTGATCTCCTTCTGCCGCCAGGATACCGGCAACAAAACAGGGGAAGGCGCGCCCAGACACACCTTCCCCTTACTCGTTTGGGGGGCGGTCAGAGACCAGCCCCAGCGTGCTCCGGCAAATCTCTGGCGCGCCGGTCCTGGATTTTCAATGTATATGAAACACACCCATAGCCAGAGACAGCGTAGCCACGGAAGGCAAAGCTACTGTTTCTCGTAAGGTTCGCCGTCGGCGGCAGGTGGAACGGCCCGGCCCACCACCCCGGCCAGCACAATCATCGTCACCAGGTATGGCGCCATCAACAGGAACTGCGAAGGGATCGGCACGCGCAGGATCGCCAGGTTGGTGCGCAACGAGTCCGCAAAACCGAAGATCAGCGAAGCCCCCAGAGAACCAATCGGACTCCACTTGCCGAAAATCATGGCTGCCAGGCCGATGAAACCACGTCCGGCGGTCATATTCTCATCGAAACGCGCTACCGAACTCAGTACCAGATACGCCCCACCCAATCCGGCGACCATTCCCCCAAGAATCACGTTGATGTAGCGCGTCTTGAGCACGTTCACGCCCAGCGTATCGGCGGCCTTGGGGTGCTCGCCTACAGCGCGCGTGCGCAGCCCCCAGCGCGTATAGAACAGCATGACGTGAATCACAAACACCAGGATCAACATCAGATAGACCGGCACCGTATTTGTGAAAAGCACCGGCCCGACGATAGGGATACGCGACAGAACCGGCAACGGAACCGGACCGAACGTGAGCGGACGGTTGAGTTCAGGGATAGATTGCAGATAGCGCGAGCCAAAGTAGCTGGTCAATCCCGTCGACAGGATGTTGATGGCCGTACCGGCGATGATCTGGTTG
>JAIOAS010000011.1:0-1635 GCA_019873725.1 Chloroflexota bacterium
ACATCTACCGCCGTCGTTCCGATACTGAATAAAAGCACTTTGGCGAAATTATACTGCCACGCAACGATAAAAAGTGGTATCAACAACGCGGGTAGCAGTTGCCAGGCGCGCAAGACATCGCGCAGACCGACGGGATCGGCCTGCTGGCGCACCAAATGCTGGATGAGAATCGGTCCTGCCGAAGCCAGGAAAATGCCGACCGGCAGATAAGCCCGCCCCAACCACTTTTGCAGCCTCGGCCAGGAGAGATAACCCAGGAGCACCGCCCCGTCAAGCAGATTCAAAATTGCTACAAAACGACCGTACTGCCGGTCGGCGAAAGGACCGCCTGCAAACCCTTCCAGGCTTGCCAGCGCCGCCAAAGCAAGACGGATGGCGGTGAGCAGCCGGAAAACCGGCAGCAGGCCGGGTTCGACGTGTGCTTTACGTTCCATGCTTCCATCATAGCACAATTTACCGCATATAACACCACACCGGGATCACGAATCACTATGACGCGCGTCACACTCAAATGTGAAAGGGATCACTGGCATTTGTCATCGTGGGCACTAGAGCCGGCGCCGCGCTTCAAGTATAGTGAAAGACATAAACCAGACCTGACAGGTTTCAGAAAATCTGTCAGGTCTAACACGAACAAGGAGCAAACAAATGAAGAAAAAGTGGTGGTTGATCGTACTGGTTCTCATCCTCGCGGGCGTGGGCTATGGGGGCTACACGCTCTACCGGCAGACGACGGCGCGACAGAGCACGGCAGCGGCGGCAGCAACGCTGGAACAAGAGACTGTTGTCGTAGAGCGCGGCACACTGCGCCTGACCGTGGAGGCCGGCGGCAGCCTTGCCCCTGCCCGTGAGTTAGGCGTCGCTTTTGCCTCCGGCGGCAAGGTGACGGAAGTGCTGGTCGAAGTTGGGGATGCGGTCAAGGCCGGGGACGTTTTGGCGCGGCTGGATGACACCGACGCACGGCAGGCCGTCACCGACGCCGAGTTACAGGTGCGGCAGGCGGAGATCAACCTGGCGCTGGCCGAGGTCGAGGCCCGGGCCGGTCTTGCACAGGCCAACCTCGCGGCCGCGCAGGCTGCTTATACGCAAACGCTCAGCAATGACGCACACAGCGGCGATCAATTGACGTCTGCCCGGATCAACCTCAAACAGGCGCAAGAGGCGCTGGCAGACGCACAAGCGGCCTATGACACCGCATGGGACGAGGCCCGGGAATGGGAAACCTACGTCCAACCTTACAAAACCAAGATCGAAAACGAACGCGATAGCGCGACCCGCAATCTCGAAAAGGCCAAAGATAACCTGGCCGTGGCGCAAGCGAACTACAACCTCGCCGTCATCGGTATCGACAAAACGGCAATCCAGAACGCCGAAATCAAGGTGCTCAACGCGCAAATTTCGCTGGATAAACAGCCGATTCAACTCGAACAGTTGCAGCTTTCGTTAGAACAGGCGCGGTTCAAGCTGGCGACCGCCCAACGCAACCTGGAAGAAACCGTGCTGGTGGCCCCAATGGATGGCGTTGTCACCGCGTTAAACATCCAGGCCGGAGAGTGGGTTGCCGGAAATCAAGCCGCCGTGATGTTGAGCGATCTGACAACCCTGGTTGTTGACATCGGCCTGGATGAGAGTGAT